>JACRNI010000005.1 GCA_016234925.1 Deltaproteobacteria bacterium
CCTGTATAAAAAAGCCGTTTTTGAATGAGCCATAAACCTAGCAACTGTCTGGTTTGCCTGAAGCATGAATTCCTCAATAATCTGGTGCGCAATGTTTCTTTCTGATTTTACAATATCCTCTACCCTGCCTTCTATATCAATGAGCAGCTGCGGCTCAGGCAAATCAAAATCAATGCTCCCGTTTTTGCTTCTCTCTTTTTTTAGTTTTAAAGAAAGTTCCTCCATGATTTTTAAATCAGGGATAATATGAGAATACCGCTTTTTTAAAGATTCATCAGCATCTACAAGGATTGCCTTTACAGATGTATAAGTCATTCTTTCAATGCTCTTTATTACGCTTTCATAAAATTTATAATGCGCAATTATTCCATCAGGAGCAAATTCCATCTCCGCTGTGAACGCAAGCCTGTCAACATTCGGCTTTAAACTGCATATTTCATTTGAAAGCGCCTCTGGAAGCATTGGTATGCACCTGTCAGGGAAATAAACGCTTGTCCCCCTTGCAAACGCCTCTTTATCAAGGTTTGAATTTTCTTTAACATAATGGCTCACATCTGCTATTGAAACCCATAGTCTGTAGCCGCCGTTTTTCAGCCTCTCTATTGAAACAGCATCGTCAAAATCCTTTGCTGTCTCGCCGTCTATTGTAATAGTGGTCAGAGCCCTTAAATCAACCCTGCCTTTTGTTTCATGTTCCTCTACTGTCTGCGGCACAGCCTTTGCCTCATCAATTACCTTGTGGGGAAATTTATAATTGAGATTGTATTTCCTTGCAATAACTTGAGCCTCAACATCTGGGTCTTCATGGCTGCCAATAACCTCAACAACCCTCCCTAGAAGGGGCATGCCAATACCGGTCTGCCACCTTGTAACCTCTGCTGCAACAATATCGCCGTGTTTTGCACCGCCGTCATCCTTTGGCGCTATAACACAGGTAGATGTAATCCTTTTGTCAGCAGGCACAACAATGCTAACTTTCTTTGCCTTTTCAAATCTGCCGACAATCGTCTTATTTGCCCTTTCAATGACCCTTATAATCCTGCCCTCTCTTTTGCCGTTCCTCCTAGTGCCCTCAATCCTGACAACAACCTTGTCCTTATGCATCGCTCCTTTTAATAATATCTGTCTGACAAATACATCCTCGCCTCCTTCGTCAGGCACAACAAAACCATAGCCGTCAGGATGGCATTCAAGTGTTCCTGTAACAAGGTTCATCTTATTTGGGATGCCGAATCTGCCGCCTTTTATCTTTACAATACTGCCATCATGCACCAGAGCCATTACAAGTTTTTTGAATTCCAGTTTATCTTTCTTGGAAATTCCAAATACCCCTGCAAGTTCTCTTAAAGAAAGAGGTCTGTATGTCTCCTGCCGCATGAATTTTAAAATGGCTTCTTTGTTCATATTAAAGAGGAAAGTAGCACAGAAAAGAGATATGGTCAATATTTGAAGATGATTGGCTTAATTTGAAAATATTGCCGTCAACTGCCTTACAACACAACCCTTATGCGTTGCCTGCCAGTAGATTTTATTGCATGAAGGGCAAATCTTAAAATTTTGCTGGGTCTCATAAACATAGGAAGGGACTTTGCCTTGGACAAACTCTTTTTCAATATCTTCCAGAGGGGTATTGCACAAAAGGCATCGGGTGAAGATATTTTTGAAAGGGTCAATCTTGAAATGCTCCACAACCTGCTTCAACTGCTTTTCATAATGGTCATCGTGAATAAAGAAATGGTTTTTAGCCTTGCGCCTCTTAATAAGAAGTGTGTCTCTTGTTAAAATTATTCTGCCTTCCTGCAATGCCTGTTCAATCAATTCATCACCAGAAATTTTTTTAAAATAAAGCACATCGCATCCGATTATCCTCATCCATGCTGCAAGTTTCCCAAGCATTGCATCTGCAATGAACTTAATATATCCTCTCCACTGCCCCTTTTTTTTCAATCAGTTCCGGCTTATATTGAGCAGGCTTCCTGCCAAAGCAGATGCCCAATGTCTCATAGAATGCGACAATATCTAAATCTACCAGCCTTTGCTTTATTACCTCTGCAGTGGGTTTATAATATATCTTTGTCCCCTTTACCTCAACAATGGTATTGCCGCCGAGCCCTTTTGTGAGCAGCACCACTGCTGCAGCGCCTGCCTCCTTGCCGAAGTTCACATCATAGCCTGATGAATAACCTGAACGAATGAGATGCCCCGGCGTAACCTCCCGTATCTCAGGGATTTCATACACGCCCGGCACATACATCCCGACGCGTTTCATAAATCCCTTTGTTTCTGCGTCTTTCTTTATGAGCAACTCCATCTGTTGCCTGACATATTTGCCTGCACCTGAAAGTTTTTTATGTCCAAAGGCGTCTATTCCTGCGCTGTCATCTGTAATATGCTCGCCCTTTGCATCTGTTATGCCCTCTGATACAACTATTGCATATGTCCCCGCCTTTACATCGCTCCTTTCAACCCTTGCTGTAAAAATCTTTTTCATATGCTCATACACAATGTCAAAGTCAACAGGTATCTCAGGGATTAAGATGCAGTCTGCATCAGCAGCGACACCTCCACGCAATGCCGTATGTCCAACATATCTTCCAAACACCTCAAGCACAATCACGCGGTTATGCGTCATGCCTGTGGTCTTTAATTCTTTTAAAAATGCCGCAACCTTGTTAATCGCCGAGTCGCCGCCAACGCTGTATGTCTGAAGGTCAAGGTCCATTGTCTTTGGCGCATGCATGCATGGAATGCCCTGTGCTGCAAGGTCAACTATTACGCTCCCCGAATCATCTCCGCCGCTTATGACAAGTGCGTCAATATTATGTTTCTGAAGACCCTTTTTTATCCTTTCATACCTGTTTGGGTCTTCTATCTTTTTTATCTTGACCCTTGAATTCCCTGCCTCTGAACC
>JACRNI010000039.1 GCA_016234925.1 Deltaproteobacteria bacterium
ATGATAATGTCCGTGTCATCTATAGACGACCCTTGCAGGCTTGCCGATACAATCGCCGCGCATCTTTCAATAAAAATATCCGACAAGCAGTCAATATTGGAGATTGCAAACCCGGCGCATAGGCTTGAAAAACTATATGCAATAATGGAAGGCGAGATTGAAATCCTTGAGGTTGAGCAGAGGATAAGGAGCCGCGTCAAGAAGCAGATGGAGAAGTCTCAGAAGGAGTATTACCTCGGCGAGCAGATGAAGGCCATACAAAAAGAACTCGGCGAAAAGGATGAATTAAAAAATGAGATACAGGAACTTGAAGAAAAAATAAAAAATAAAAAGATGAGCAAAGAGGCTCAAAAGAAGATAAAGCAGGAGATGAAGAAGTTAAAACTGATGCCGCCCATGTCTGCTGAGGCCACAGTTGTCCGAAATTATATAGACTGGGTTCTTTCGCTTCCGTGGTCAGAGGTTACAGAGGATAAAAAGGATATAGATGAGGCTGAAAAAATACTTGATGCAGACCATTACGGTCTTAAAAAGGCAAAGGAAAGGATTATTGAATACCTTGCGGTATTAAGTCTTGTTGATGAGATTAAAGGCCCAATACTTTGTTTTGTCGGTCCGCCCGGCGTTGGAAAGACATCTCTGGCAAAATCCATTGCAAGGGCGATGAATAGAAAATTTATCCGCATATCACTTGGCGGCGTGAAGGATGAGGCAGAAATCAGGGGACACAGACGGACATACATCGGCTCAATGCCCGGCAAGATTATCCAGTCATTAAAAAAGGCCTGCTCAAACAATCCTGTGTTTTTGCTTGACGAGGTTGACAAGATGTCAACTGACTTCAGGGGCGACCCTGCTTCAGCGCTTCTTGAGGTTTTAGACCCTGAACAAAACCATACATTCAATGACCATTATCTTGATGTTGATTATGACCTTTCAAAAATCATGTTCATAACAACTGCAAACAGTTTAAGCGGCATACCGCATCCTTTGCTTGACAGGATGGAGGTTATAAGGATTGCAGGATATACTGAGCAGGAAAAACTGCACATAGCAAAAAGATTTCTTATGTCAAAGCAGTTTAAGGCGAATGGTCTGCCAGAGGAAAATATAAGCATATCAGACGGCGCAATACTTAATATCATAAGGCGGTATACTCGGGAGTCGGGGGTAAGAAATCTTGAAAGGGAGCTCGCATCAATATGCAGGAAGATGGCAAAGACTGTTCTTAAAAAAGGAAAGGATGTTCATATAGAGGTCAGCCAAAAAGGGGTTGCAAAATATCTCGGTGTGCCTAAATACCGTTACGGCATCAGCGAAGAAAAAGACGAAATCGGCGTTACAACAGGACTTGCATGGACAGAGGTCGGAGGCGAACTTCTTTCTACAGAGGTTACGATTATGCCGGGCAAGGGAAAACTCACAATAACAGGCAAACTCGGCGATGTTATGCAGGAGTCTGCGCAGGCTGCGATGAGTTATATCCGTTCAAGGGCCGAGGCGCTTGGGCTTGCAAGGGATTTCTATCAGAATATGGACATACATATCCATGTGCCCGAGGGCGCTATACCAAAGGACGGGCCTTCTGCAGGCATAGCGCTGGCAACATCAATTGCATCAGCGCTTATAAGGATACCTGTTAAAAAGGATGTTGCAATGACAGGCGAAATCACGCTTCGCGGCAAGGTTCTGCCGATTGGCGGGTTAAAGGAAAAGATATTGGCGGCGCACAGGGGTAATATTAAAAAGGTTCTGATACCAAAGGATAATGAAAAGGATATAAAAGAGATACCTCAAAATATCCGCAAGGATATAGAAATCATACTTGTTGAGCATATGGACGATGTTCTAAAAAATGCGCTTGTAGTTGATAAACCTGAAGATATATTCAAGAAGGCTGGCAGCAAAGATGAGGCATATGACAAGGACGATACAGTAAAACCTGCATCCGACAGTCAGGTAGTTACGCACTGATTTTCATGTGAAACCCACATGCCGACCTATCGGCACAAAGGGGCATGAAAATTGTAGGGGTCGGATTTATCCGACCCGCAGTGGTGGGCTTGATAAATCAAGCCCCTACAATGTTGGGGGTATTTTCGGAGCAAATTAAAATTAAGATAAAAATAGTGAATTAAAAAGCATGAAATTAAAAAACATTGACATTATTTTCTGTTGTATGGTAAACACTTAAAAATTTTATATGGGCGGGGAAAATCAAGGCCCTTTAAAAAGGCTCGCTTTTGTAAGTTCCATAGGCATATCTATGGTTCTTGCGACATTTATCGGGCTTTATATCGGAATAAAACTGGATGATTTTTTTTCAACAAAACCGTGGCTCACTATAATATTTTTGCTCTTCGGCATAGCGGCAGGTTTTAGAAATATATATGTGTTGATAAAGAAATATGGCGGCTAAAGGGAGTTGGCAGGCAACAACATACAGCATGATTGCCGTATTTGCTGTGATTGCCTTTGTTAATCTGTTCCTGCCGCGCAAGACAGGTTTCAGCATATTTGCAGGCGGCATTATTGCGGCAGTCAATTTTTTCTGGCTTGCGTCAACCTTAAAAAAAAGCGCTGTTCTTAATAAGGACAGGATTAAAGGTTTTATAGCAGCAAGGTATTGGATAAGATTCAGTGTAATCGCAATTATAATATTTCATCTAATCTCAAGGGATATTGTAAATCCGCTTGCATTCATATTAGGTTTTACGCTCATTATGGTAAATAATTATGCACGAATCAATATTACTCCCGCAGTTTGGTTTAGCCGCTCATACAGCGGTGATGCTTTACATTATCATTGCCTTGACTGCATTTTCATTTGTCATTTCAAAAAGGCTTGAACTTGTGCCTAATAATGTTCAGAGCATGACAGAACTCTTAATATCAGGCATAGAAAACCTTGTTGATGAGACAATGGGGCATCACGGCAGGAAATATTTTCCATTTATAGCGACATTCGGCATATATATCCTAATATCAAATTTATTGGGGCTTGTGCCGGGTTTTCTGCCGCCCACGGCAAATCTGAACACAACAGCAGGGCTTGCAGTCATTGTATTTATATCAACGCACATAATAGGCGTTAAGGAACACGGACTGAAATATCTTAAACATTTTATGGGGCCTGTCTGGTGGCTTGCGCCTTTGATGTTTCCGATTGAAGTCATAAGCCATATCTCAAGACCGTTGTCGCTTTCGCTTCGTTTGTTCGGGAATATGATGGGGCATGAATTAATCGTAGGCATTTTATTGGTGCTTGTGCCGTTTCTGCTTCCCATACCAATGTTGTTAATGGGCATATTGGTGAGTTTTATTCAGGCGTTTATATTTTCTCTTTTAACAATGATGTATATCGGCGGCGCTTTGGAAGAGGCGCATTAAAGAAAGTAAAAATATGATAATAACCAAATTCCAACAACCAAATAAATTCCAATAACCAATTTTTCAAACTCCAAACTGTTTGGTTATTATTTGATTATTGGTTATTGGTGCTTGGTTATTATTTGTAATTTGGGATTTGGTTATTGTAATTTTATTTAAAATACAAAGGAGGTGAATCAGGATGAAGAAGATTTTATTGATGACTATCGCTGCATTGCTTGTGTTTGCAGGCATTGTGCCAATGGCGTTTGCTGAAGAGGCTGCAAAGGCTGTTGCAGGGGGCGGGAATAACATCCCATTTTTTGTGGCAATTGCAATAGCGGCAGGCATAGGCATGGGCATAGGCGCATTCGGCACAGGCATCGGTCAGGGCAATGCTGTAAGGGGCGCAGTAGAAGGCATAGCGAGGAATCCCGGCGCATCAGGGAAAATCATGACCGCAATGCTGGTTGGTCTTGCAATGATAGAGTCTCTTGCAATCTATGTATTGGTCATAGCATTGATACTTCTGTATGCAAACCCGCTTATCAAGTATGTAGTGGCTAATTAGTAGTTCACGTTGAAAAATGTCCCTGTTTGTCATTGCGAGGCTCATGGAATGAGCGTAGTCGCCGAGCTTGCTCGGCAATATGCCAACCAAGGTTGGCAACTACAAAAATATTTATTTGAAAACGAGATTGCTTCGTTTCACTCGCAATGACAAAAGCTAATGGTTCGCAATGACGGCAATCTGACTTTTTCAACAACCTGTTAAAATACGAGATAATTTTTCTAAACGGGATAGGATTTATATTCTATCCCGTTTTGTTTTTATGCCATTTTGTGCAGGTTACAATTGTTACAAAAAAAGATTTGACACCGATTGGCAAAACAGGTATAATTACAGCATTCCTTGTATCAGGCGTATTTCAGTGAACTTTAGTTGCGAGGTGATGGTGCCTCAGGCAGGTGGTTGTATGCTTGCAAGAGGCATTTTTTATTTTTGAACATTGGATAGTGGGGGATAGGGGGATAGCGGGGCTGTGATTGTAGAAACAGGGCTTAAGCCCTGTTGTTACAGAAACAGAGGAGACAGATTTGAAATCTGTCTCCAACAAGTGAGTACTCATTATGAATAAAATATCCAGACAACATAATGTTCTGATATACGGCATAATGAGTTTGCTGTGCCTTCTTCTTTTGCCTTCCCCTGTTTTTTCCGCTGCGCCAACTGCCGCTTTTCTTTCCACTATTTCAGATGGCTTGTACGCGCCGAGCCGCATTGCTGTTGACACAAACGGCAAGATATATGTCGCTGACCCGCGGCAGGACAAGGTTCAGGTGTATTATTCCGACGGATTTCTAAAAGACACTGTAGTAAATTTTCAGGGCACGCCCATTGGCGTTGCAGTGGACGGCTCAAACAACCTTTACATAAGCGATTCAAGGTCAAAGAGCGTAATGGTCTTTGACAATAATTGGAATTTCATCAGGAAACTCGGGGGCGGCGATGGTGAATTTGCCATGCCCAGCGACATTGCGGTCAGCAATACCGGCAAGGTTTATGTTACAGACAGTAAGAACAATGTAGTGAAGGTTTACAGCGCAAGCGACGGCACATGGATAAGTACATTCGGCGGCTACGACCCCTATACTAACGGCATGTTTAATTTCCCCACCGGCATCACAGTTAACGATGCAAGCGCCGAGGTAATAGTTGTTGATGAAGGCGATGGTTCATCTTCTTCTGGCGCAAAGGGAAGGGTGCAACGTTTCTCTCTTGACGGCGCATATATAGCAGGTTTTACTGCAAGTATAATCCCGCAGGGTGTTATAACCGATGGTCTGGGCAGGATATATATTGCTGATGTTTTTCAGGGTTTGGTATCTGTTTACGATAATGCAGGGACCAAACTTTCAACAATAGGCTCATTTGGAAAAGGCGGCGGGCAACTGGCAAATCCTTTGGATGTTGTATTTGATAATAACGGCAATCTTTTGATAACATCATCCAACAATGCGCAGGTTGTTGTCTATAGCATAGATGGTTCACTCCCTCCGCTGCCGCATGAGACAACCCCGCCTGTTACAGAACATTCAATCGGGGGAACGGTTGGAAATAACGGCTGGTATAAATCTGATATTCAGATTGGGTTAAGTTCATCTGATGCAAGCGGCGTGAGCAAGATTGAATATAGTTTTAACGGCGCAACATGGTCAGAGTGTCCATTATCAGGGTCTATGTGCACGCCTCCCATCAGCGTAACAACCGAAGGCTCAATGGATTTTTACTACAAAGCGACAGATGTGGTCGGAAATGTTGAATCAACAAAGTCAACGACATTAAAGGTAGACAAGACTGCGCCAACCCTCTCGGCAACTATCTCGCCGCCTCAAAATGCAAATAACTGGAATAATACTGATGTTATTGTAAGTTTTACTGCAGAGGATAGTGTATCAGGTGTTGCAATACAGCCGTCACCATCCTCTGAATCTTTAACATCAGAGGGCACATCTATACTTACAAGATCAGCAACCGATGATGCAGGCAACACCACTACATTATCATATGAAGTAAAGATAGACAAGACACTGCCGACAATTACTGCAACTGTTTCACCGCCTGCAAATGCAGACGGCTGGAATACTACAGATATAACCATAAGTTTCAGCGGAAGCGATGCCCTTTCAGGTCTTGCAGCAATATCGCAAAATACAACCATTACACAGGATGGTGTCAGCGCGCTTACAGGACAGGCAAAGGATTTTGCAGACAATATTGCTTCTGTTACTGTGCCTTATAAGATAGATAAAACCGGCCCGTCAATAACAATAAGTTCACCTTCCAACAATACAATCACAAAGGATAATGTAACCCTTAATTATACTGTAACTGATAGTTTGGCAGGGGTGCAAAGCACAGAAGGAGATGCAAGCGGCACGGTTTATACAGCAGAGGGGACATACACAAAGACCATAAAGGCATCTGATAATCTGGGCAACAAATCAGAAACAAGCGTAACATTTACCATAGACAAGACAGCCCCTGTAATCACAATAACCTCTCCTGTTGATAATATGGTTTCAGGCGCAAGCATAAAACTTGAATATACAGTAACAGACAATCTGACAAGCACATCAAACATAAATATAAGCGGAGATGCAAGCGGCACAGTCTATACGCAGGAAGGCACATATATAAGGACCATCAAGGCGATGGATGAGGCAGGGTGGACAACAACAAAAACCGTAACATTTACATTTATACCTAATACAGGTATTACTGTTAAAACCAGCGAGCCGATATATACATATTCTGCCCCTAAACCAAAAGAGGCAGAGGCAAAGGCAGAGGCTAAAAAAGAAGAGGTTAAAGAAAAGGCAGGCACAGCAGTAATAACAATCATATCGCCTAAACACGGCTTATTGACAAAGGATGATGTTATACTTGAATACACAGTTGAAGGCGCAGAAAAGGTTGAAGGCGATGCAAGCGGCACGATTTATACAAAGGAAGGCGCATACACAAAGACAATCACAGCAATAGATAAACAAGGGGGCAAGACAACCCAGAAGGTAACATTTACAATTGACAAAACCCCTCCAGAGGCTATAATTTCTTACGATATAGACAGTATGGATATAAGTATCAAAGGCACAGACAACATTACAAAGGATGTTTCTGTAACAAAGGCTGAAACAGACTACACCTACTTCCTGACAGATGAGGCAGGCAATACATTGATTATCCTGTTTGAGAAACTTGACAGGGGTGCAAATAAACTTGAGGCAAGTATTGGCATCCTTATATACAACGGCATAGGCATAATCCCGAATGAAAACACGATATCCATAACAGTTAATGTTGATAAAAAGACAGGCGCTGTTAAAAACATAACCCAGACATACAGGTCAAAAAATATATGGAAAATTGTTTTAGATTATGATAAGAAGAAAAACACCACAAAGATAACAACAGGCGATGACAAGGATATAAAGGCAAAGGACAAGAAAAAAGACAAGACCGCATCATCTTCTGGGATAAAGAATATTAAGTTCAAGACAAAAGCAGGGGAGTTGTTCTATGAATACTAGGCAGCATCACCCCAAAAAATCATTTCCCATTTTATTGGTTTTTCTGTTATCTGCCGGCATTATTTCGTTTTACGCAGGCAGACTCCTTGCATCAGACCCGCCCCACCGTGATCCAGTACCTGGCACCACAGGCGGCACTGACACAGGCTGGTGCGGCAGATGCCATGCGACTCACTCGTCAGCAGGAGGCGCACTGACAAGGGTTGACGGCAATTCAAACCTTTGCATCTCGTGCCACAACACAGTGGGCATGGCAAATGATAAGCCTTTTATAGACAGCGACCAGTCAGCGCTTGGACCGTCATCAGGCAAGAAAGGCTCTTCGCACAGGTGGGATTCGGGACTTGGCGGTTATGTAGAAGGCATTCAACCAATATCGCCGACCACTACAGGCAGGATTATCTCAGGTCTTGTCGGCGGCACGCAATATACATTTGTAGGCACAACTCCAAGGATATATCAGATAAATATATCAACAACAGGCAATGTTGGCACAGCCAAATTTGGCTGGAAATGGTCGCTGGA
>JACRNI010000040.1 GCA_016234925.1 Deltaproteobacteria bacterium
CATAAGATTGTCAGGTATTGCGCTGCAGTTTATCTTGATGAGCGGCATATCTCTCCTGCTGCTTCTGCAGTGGACAGCATTGGCAACCAGTTCCTTTCCAGTGCCTGTTTCTCCTTGAATAAGGACAGGCGTTTTAGGCGTCTCTGCTATTTTACAGATAAGTTCCTTCACCTTGTTAAAAACAGCGCTGTTTCCAATCATCTCTACAGGACACTCTCTGCCCGCCTTGTAGTGAAGGCGCTCCACCTCGCTTTTAAGGCGCTGGGTCTCAACAGCCTTGTTAACGAGAATTTTTAATTCCTCCAGTTCAAAGGGTTTGTTTATAAAATCATATGCCCCTGCCTTCATTGCAGAGATTGCCACCTTGACCTCAGGATATGCAGTAATAACAATCACAAGGCACGAGTCATCAATCTTCCGCATCTCTTTAAGCAAAGAAAGTCCATCTATATCAGGCAGCCTTATATCAAGCAGCACAACATCTGCGCTCTGTTTTTTTATGAATTTTATGGCATCCGCGCCATTTTCCACTGAACAGGCATTAAAACCCTGCTTTGCAAAAACCTCCTCAAGGGTATTGCGCATTACATCGTCATCTTCAATAATAAGAAGCGTATTTTTTCTGGTATATTTCATATTACCTATTCCCTATGGCCAATTGTTTATTGCCTGTATTTAAAACACTCCTCAAAAACTGCCCTGTATATGAATTTTCCGACATTGCAATCTCTTCTGGCGTTCCTGCTGCAATGACCCTGCCGCCTTCATCGCCGCCTTCAGGACCCAAATCAATTATATAATCTGCTGTCTTTAAAACATCCAGATTATGCTCAATTATGACAATGGTATTGCCAGATGCCTTCAGACTCTGCAACACATCCAATAGTTTTTGAATATCTGCAAAATGCAGCCCTGTTGTAGGCTCGTCAAGGATGTAGATTGTCCTGCCTGTGGCCCTCTTTGAAAGTTCCTTTGAAAGTTTTATCCTCTGCGCCTCGCCGCCTGATAATGTTGTTGCAGATTGGCCGAGTTTTATATATCCAAGCCCGACATCAAAAAGCGTCTGGAGTTTATCTTTCACCTGCGGGATATTTTCAAAAAACTTTAATGCCTCTGTAACTGTCAGAGCAAGGACTTCTGAAATATTCCTGCCTTTGTATCTTATATCAAGGGTCTCCCTGTTGTATCTCTTACCCCCGCAGACCTCGCACGTAACATAAACAGCAGGCAAAAAGTGCATCTCAACCTTTATAACCCCATCGCCCTCGCATGCCTCGCATCTGCCGCCCTTTACATTGAAACTGAATCTCCCTGCCTTATAACCCCTCATCTTTGCGTCTGGGAGTTGCGCAAATAAATCCCTTATGGGTGTAAACAGCCCTGTGTATGTCGCTGGGTTTGAGCGGGGCGTCCTGCCAATCGGCGACTGGTCAATGTCAATAACCTTGTCTAAAAATTCAAGCCCGTGTATTGCATCAACCTCCCCTGCCCTTTCCTTTGAATGATATATCCTCTGCGCAAGCGCCTTGTAAAGAGTGTCTATAACAAGTGTGCTTTTCCCGGAGCCGGAAACGCCTGTAAAAAAATCTCTTGTCAGGCATTGCCCTTTTAAAAGGCACTGGTATTTCCAAAACCTTATTTAAATATTTGCCCGTAATTGATGCTGGATTCTGCATAATTTCCAAAGGAGTTCCTTGCGCAACAACCTTTCCGCCTTCTTCGCCTGCGCCTGGCCCCATATCAATCACATAATCAGCTGACAAAATCGTTTCCTCATCATGCTCAACAACTAAAACACTATTTCCCATGTCACGGAGTCTTTTTAACGCAGATAAAAGCCTCTTGTTATCCCTCTGATGAAGTCCGATGGACGGCTCATCTAATATATATAAAACTCCGACAAGGCTTGAGCCGATTTGCGTTGCAAGTTTGATGCGCTGACCCTCGCCGCCAGAAAGCGTTGTAGACGGCCTGTCGAGCGTAAGATAATCAAGCCCGACATTTATAAGAAAACCCAGCCTCTCCCCAATCTCTTTTAAGACCCTCCTTGCAATCTCTGTTTCAGTCCTGCCGAGTTTTAATTCCTTAAAAAATCCTAAACATTCTTTTATTGAAAGCCTTGTAATATTATTTATTGAACTTCCGTGAATTTTTACAAACAGCGCCTCTTTTTTAAGCCTTGAACCATTGCAAACAGGGCATGGCTGTGTATTCATATACTGCGTCAAATCATCCCGGACATCAAATGAGTCGGTCTCATGGTACCTTCTTTCAAGGTTTTTCAAAACCCCTTCAAATGTTTTTTTATAATAATGCCTCCTGTCGCCCTTTTCATAATAAAATTCTATTTCCTCATCGCCTGAACCATGCAGCAATACATCCTGAATATTGTTTGGAAGGTCTTTAAAAGCCGTGTATATGTCAAAATGAAAATGCCTTGAAATTGCATCAATCATCTGATGAAAGTAGACGGATGATTTTCTTTCCCACGGCACGATTGCGCCTTGCCTAAGAGATATTTCCCTGTTAGGCACAACCAAATCAGGGTCAAAATATAGTTTGCCGCCGAGTCCGTTGCATTCCGGACATGCGCCATGCGGGCTGTTAAATGAAAACATGGCTGGCGTGAGTTCTGGATAACTAATTCCGCAGTCAACACACGCAAGTTTTTCATTGAATAAAATCTCTTCGCCCCCAATAATCTCTATTTTTGCAATGCCATTTGACAACTTCACTGCAACCTCAAGAGAATCAGCAAGCCTTTGGACAATGCCTTCCTTTATAACAAGCCTGTCTATAACAACATCTATGTTGTGCTTTTTCTTCTTGTCTAATATAATATCTTCGCTTAAATCCTTTACCACATTGTCTATCTTTATTTTTGTGTAACCGTCTTTCCTCAACTGCTCCAGTTCCTTTTTATATTCGCCCTTCCTTCCCCTGACAATAGGCGATGATAAAATAATCTTTGTATTCTGCGGAAGTTCCATAATCCTGTCAACCATCTGCTGTATGGTCTGCGCTGTGATTTCTTTTCCGCACTGATAACAATGGGGCTTGCCGACCCTTGCAAATAAGAGCCTCAGATAATCATAGATTTCTGTAACAGTGCCGACTGTTGAACGGGGGTTTTTTGATGTGGTCTTTTGTTCAATGGATATTGCAGGCGAAAGCCCTTCAATGGATTCCACATCAGGCTTGTCCATCTGCTCTAAAAACTGCCTTGCATAAGCGGACAAACTTTCAACATACCGTCTCTGCCCCTCTGCATAAATCGTATCAAACGCAAGAGACGACTTGCCCGAACCGCTTACGCCTGTAATAATAACAAGTTTATCCCTTGGTATCTCAAGGTCAATGTTCTTGAGATTGTGCTCCTTTGCGCCTTTGATGATGAGTTTGTTCATAAATGGCTTAATGTGTAAAGATAAATTTTTATCTATGCCATCATAGTTAAGTTAAATATTCTACACCCCTTCCATGATTTGTTCAAGTTTTTACTTGCTCTGCTGATAATTCTTTTATAGAATGGGCATCATGAAAAATTCAAAATTCAAAATCATGCCCCTGAAGGCAGTAATCAGGGGTCAAAATTCAAAATTAAAACAAGAACCTTTAACAATTGCCCTGCCAAAAGGAAGGATAATGAAAGAGGCTGTCCGCCTTTTTGAGAAGACAGGCATAAAGGCAAAGGGCATACTTGATGACAGCCGCAAACTCATATTTGAGGATAAAAAGACCAATGTTAGATTTATGGTCATCAGGGCGCAGGATGTGCCGACATATATAGAATACGGCGCCGCAGACCTTGGAATAGTAGGCAGGGATGTCCTGCTTGAACAGCAAAGGGATGTGTATGAACCCCTTGACCTCGGCATTGGTTTTTGCAGGATGGTTGTCGCAGAGCCAAAGGAACTAAGAAAAAAAGATAACCCCCGGCATTGGACTCATATACGGGTAGCGACAAAATACCCAAATATTACAATGAAGCA
>JACRNI010000041.1 GCA_016234925.1 Deltaproteobacteria bacterium
TTGCTTGCTACATCAATGCCTGTGTAATACATGGTCGCTACCCCCTTTTATAGATTTTTATCTTCTTCTATCACATTTATCAGGGTAGCACTATCCATGGGAAAATGTTTCGTTAGGGGTTATTCATAGTATCTCCTTTTAACACAGATTACACAGATTTCTAAAAGAGATTACACTGATTCACAAGCATAATCTGTGTAATCATATTCTAAAATCGGTGTAATCACTTTTCTTTAAAACTTCAACACATCCACCTTTGACGGATTAAATCCATCAGAACCTTTCTTTTGCCCTTCAGGGTGTTCCTTGCCGGATTTCCAACCACCATCTTCGCTCTTTTTCCTGCCTTCAGGATGTTCCTTCTTGTGTTCTTTTTCTACATCCTCTAGTCTATTTATAGTATCATCAGTAAGTGCGCGAGACTCTATCTTTTCAGTATCAAACTGCCATTGAGTTCCGCCTGTCTGAGACGGTATCTCCTGTTTCTCCCCTACAGATGCCTCAATCAATGCCTTTTCTCCCTGATGAACCATCACAACAGCCTTCTGCGGAACAGGGCATATCTCTACGCATAGACTGCATCCAACACAATTTTTTGGATGAAATGTTGGCGCATTAGGAGACGGCGCATTCCTGTCGCCTGTTGTTATTGCCTTGCCTTTGTATGGACAAACCTCATAACATGCCCAGCATAAACTCACCTTTGTCCACGCATAGCAAACCCTTTTATCAAGCAGGGCAATCCCCATATTTTGCGGCTTACCCATAACAAGTTTGTCGAACACAATATCCTTTTCAGTAGGTATCTTTTCAAGCGCATCTGTTGGACAAATTGCATTGCAGTACTGTTTATCCCTGCTTAAACACAAATCACAGCCCGTGACCTCTGGGATTATAAATGGCGTATCCGCTGCCTTGCCGTGTTCCCTGCCAATAACCTTTATTGCCTGAATAGGACATGCCTCAACACACAGATAACATTTAATGCACTTTTTTAAGAAATCTCCTTCGCCCCTTGCGCCGGGCGGTCTTACAAGAAATTCCCTTTCCTTGCCGCCCCCCTTCATGCTGACTATCTTTTGCGAAACTGTCCAGAGCGGCTTAAACCTGTATGATGTGCCAAAATTAAAAAGGAGTGCAAATGAACTTATGCCTGTTGCAGTAATAAGGCTTTTAGAAATCTTTTTTATGAAATCCCGTCTTGTCTCTTTTTGCATAAATGCCTTATAGATGATTACACAGATTTTTAAAAACGGTTACACAGATTAAAAACTACTATTTTGCCTTAATCTGTGTAATCAGCCTTTATAATCGGTGTAATCTTTCATAGTATCTCAATTGCTGGCAAGATTTAATTCCTTATCTTCTTTATGATGCCTGCGCCTTCTAATTATACTCTTTTTCTGCCATGGAAAAATCATAGAGTATTTCAAGGCGTCGGGTTTGCATTTTGAAATACACTTGCCGCAGTTGTCGCACTCCATGCCCATCCTGCCCCTCATTGGGTCAAGACCAAATTCACATGCAAGATTGCACTTGCCGCAGTCATCACAAATCTCTCTATCAATAGTTATGTTTAAAACCCTCTTTGCACCTAATAAAGACCACAATGCGCCGCCGGGGCAAAAATATCTGCACCACGCCCTCTGCGAAATGGAAATCTCAAATAAAAATATTGTTACCAATACAACAGCGCCAGTGCCAACAGAACCAAAATATATGAGATGTATTACCTCTCTGTTAAATATTATCGGAGGATAGATAAATGAGAACACCTGCACCCCTAAAATCATGGAAAGCGCTGCGCCTACAATCAAAAGCGCATATTTGTTGAGCCTTGCAAAACTAACATTGAACGGCTTTACACCTATCTTTATTAAAATCTTTCTGATTTTGCCATTCAACTCAAATATAAGGTTCATGGGACATATCCAGCCGCAATAGACCCTTCCAAGAGCGGCTGTTATTATTACAAGGGGAAGGATAGAAACAAATAGCGTGAAATAAAACTTTCCACTGCCGAATATATTCCCGATAAATGTTAATGGATCTGATATATTAAAATCCAGGCTTAAAAACGGGATAAATATTATCAGGACAATGCCTGATACCTGAATTGTGCGGCGGATGATTTGAGTAAGCATAATGACTCCAAAATTAACTCAAAATTCAAAACGCAATGAGATTATTCAATTGTCATTAAGTCATTGGTCATTGGTCAATAAAAACTAATGACAAATGACTATTGACTATTTTAATATTTAATTTTGACTTTTGAGTTTTAATTTTTGATTTTTTATTTTAATAGCACCCCGCCCTGCGGTTTGCCAAAGATTTCTTCATCACTCGGCGGTCTCTCATCTGTTCGCGGTCTGCTCTTAATCTGACGCTCGTCAAACGCCCACCTGTATGTCTGCCCTTCATCTGTAATACCCTCGTACTTTTTCAGAGCCTCCATATCCCTTCCGTCCACCAGTTTCACAGCCCTTTCCTTTTGCGGAAGCGGGCATATATCAACGCATAAACCGCACCCCACGCATTTATCAGCAAAAAAATTAGGTGCATTTGCAGGATGGACTGCCCTCCTGTCTCCAGCAACAACGGCGCCCTTATATGTATAAGGGCAAATCTCCCAGCAAAGACCGCAGGCATTTGAACCATACCATGGATAGCATATCCTCCTGTCCAGTATAGGTATGCCCATGTTCAAAGGCTGTCCGCCCTTCATCTTTTCAAATATTATTTCTTTATCATTAGGTATCTTTTCAAGGGCATCTGTGGGACATACATAGTTGCAGTACATCTTATCCCTGTCCAGACACAGGTTGCATCCTTTGATTTCAGGGATTATATAAGGCGTGTCCGCATTTTTCCCCTTTTCCCTGCCTGCTATCTTTATCGCCTGTATGGGGCATGCCTCAACGCATGCCTGACATTTGATGCACTTTGATAAGAAGTCTTTATCATCCTTTGCGCCCGGAGGTCTTAGAAAAAATTCTTCGCCGCCGCCCCTCTGAAGTTCAACTACCTTTTTTGACTGGACTGTAATCGGCTTATAACGATACATGCTGCCGAAATTGAGAAAAAGGCTGATAAAGTTTATACCTATGGCAAGAAAAAAACTCCCGCCGATTTTGCTGATAAATTCTCTTCTATCCAGAAGTTTCATTTTTATATTCTGTAGGGGCTTGATTTATCAAGCCCGTTTATCGGGGCGGATAAATCCGCCCCCTACATTATTTTCCTCTAAATGGCAAATAAATACCGTATTTCAGCGCATCCGGCTTGCATTTTGCTATACACCTGCCGCAGTTATCGCATTCCATGCCCATTTCACCCCTCATCGGGTTAAGACCAAATTCACATGCAAGATTGCATTTGCCACAGTCGTCGCATAACTGTTTATCCCATTCCACTTTGACGAGCCTCTTGATTCCAAAGAGAGACCATAATGCCCCGCCCGGGCAGAAATACCTGCACCATGCACGTTGAGAAAATGATATTTCAATAAAGAGTAGGACGAGCAGGACACTCAAACCTATGCCGAATGAACGAAAATAGAAAAAATGCAAGACCTCTCTGTTTAAGATTAGAGGGGGGTATAAAAAATAAAGGACATGGACACCTAATATAAAAGATATTATGCAGCCGATAATCAGTATCATGTATTTATGAAGCCTGTTAAAACCAACATTCAAAGGCTTGATATTCAATTTCATAAGGAGTTTTCTGAACATATTGTTAAGTTCAAAAATCAGATTCATTGGGCATACCCAACTGCAATAAACCCTGCCAAAGACAAGGGTAATGCCAACCAAAAAAAGGCTGGATATTAAAAAATCAAGGTAAAATGCCTTACTGCTGAATAGATAACCCAAAAATGCAAGTGGATCCGATATGGTAAAACCAAAGACCGTGAGCGACCAGAAGAGCGTGCCTTTAATCTCGCTTATGACTTTGATCGGGTCATCTATAAAAATCTTAAAGAACCTGTCAGTAAATTTAAATGCGCCCTGCCATGCATCCCCTTTTGTCATGTAAACATAATGTCCTCGATAATAAGCCTCTACTATCTCAAGAAGCCCTAAAAACGGGAGCAAAAAGACAAGTATTAAAACAAATATTTGAATTGTCCTGCGGATAATTTGAAGCATGATATCTCCTAAAAATGTAGGGGTAGGATTTATCCGACCCGATATGCGGGTTTGATAAATCAAACCCCTACACTTTGAACTATATTAACATAAACTCGCGCAAAAAAACAGGGCGGTGGGTTTTTCAACCCAACCCGCCCTTTTATTAGTATGTAGGGGTCGGATTTATCCGACCCCGATAAGAGGGCTTGATAAATCAAGCCCCTACAATGCTTCTTACACCTTCTCTATCCTGCAAACGCCCTTTTTGTAGTCAGCCTGACCTGATACCGGGTCAAATGCCCTGTGTGTAATAAAGTTTGGCATCCACTTGTTCTTTGACGGGTCAGGCGAGTCTGCAACCTCAAGGTTCCACGGCTGGAATACCATGCCCCTTGGAACAGAGTTTCTTGCAGGTTTTACCTTGCTGCCGTCGCCGACGCTTGCCCTGCATATAACCTCAGGGGGTTTGTTGGTAAGAGGGTCTATCCTCTTTGACAAAATCCTTACAAGGTCGCCGTCCTTGATGCCCAAGTCAACCGCGTCTTCAGGATGGATTTCCAAATACTGCTCAGGCACAAGTTTCCTTGATGTTGCAGCGCGGATTGTCCTCGCTGTGTGGAAGTGCTCATACACAATACCTGAGTTAAAGAAATACGGGTATTTGTCTTTTGGCACCTCATCCCACTTCTTGCCCCTGTATTCAACATCAGGGGACTCAGGGAACATGCCGCCGTCCCTTGCCGCCTTCAGAACATCAAGATGGTCTATAAACAACCAGCCTGTTTCAACGCCTGCCTTTGCCATCTCTCCCTGAACCTCTTTTAGTTTTGTATAGTCATTGTGCACAAGTTTGACATTCAGGAGACCATCCGCAGTCCTGTAGTTCTTGTAGTGCTTATCCTTATCAGGCCAGTACTTGTCCTCTTGATGATTGAACCTGTATTTGAGTCCGCCTGCCTTTGCAACCTCATAGGTCGGCGCAGGCCACTGGATGCCGCCGAGTTCTGCCAACTGCTGGTATGGGCTCTTGCCGTCCTTCTTTTCAACCTCAAGCAAGCCAGATACATCTATGTCTGAACCCGGCAAAGCGCTGCCTCGGCAGATCTCCCTGAAGATTTCTTCACTGTCATAGTCCATATCCCCGCCTTTTTTGACCAGTTTATACGGAAATACCTTCTTTACATCTAATCCAAGGTTCTTTGCAAGCCTCTTGCCGAGTTCAATATAGATAAATGTGTCTGACTTATATCCCGGCTGGAGGTCAACGCACTTGGAATTGACGCTGATTCTTCTCTCAGAACTTACATAGCAGCCTGATGCCTCGCCCCATGATACACCGGGGAATATAACATCTGCATAAAAGTTATTCGGCGCATGGTGGTAGAGTTCCTGAGATATAGTAAATGTCCTTGTTATTGCCGGCCTTACAAGCGTTGCTGTATCAGGAGGGTCAATGTGCGTTCCGAGTGTAAGCCAGAGCATATTGATTGCATCTGGTTTGCCTACCCTTGATGGATTTGCCCTTTCATACATGCCGAGACCAAGTCCAGGATTTTTCTGCTCAGCAGTTGCTGCAAGCCTTGCAGGCTCAATACCCCAGAGCTGCGCTATTGAATCCCTGTGCCCGACATTGTCAATGCCCTGATTGAACGGCAGCCTTGCTGTAAGACCGCCCATCATCCTTCTTCCGACTGCATTTGGCTGTCCTGTCATTGAGAACGGCACTGCGCCCGGCCTTCCTGTGTTGCCTGTTATGGCATGGAGGTTGTAGATGCCTATTGTGTTGTGCTGTCCATGCAAATGCTGGTTATATCCAATGCCCCAGAATGACACAACACCGCCGTAACCCCGTTGTCTGCCCTTCATTGACGCATCTGCCCAGATGTCTGCAATCTTTGCAATTTGATCAGGGTCAATGTCAATGCCCCTTTTTGTCTTTGCCTCTGGTCCCCTTGCATTGTAGTTTTCTTTTACACCCTGCAGATATTCCTTCCAGCCTTTGGCATTCTTTTCTAGCCAATCGTATGGAATAACCTGCTCATGCCTTGTTAGGATTTCATAGGCAATTGCATTGTGGATTGCAAGGTCGCCGTTGATTGTTGCAAAGTGGTATGAGTTGCTCGGGTTGATTGCCTCATAACCTTTTACACTTGGCGTTCTTCTTGGGTCAACAATCAGGGTCGGTATATCATCCCTTCTCTTTTTGTCTGCAACACGCCAGAACAGGACAGGATGTCCTTCCCTTGGATTGTGCCCCCAGTGTGTTATAAAATCCGCCTTGTCTATATCGCTGTATGAACCTGCTGCCAAATCCGAACCCTGTGTTGCAAAGTATCCTGTAACAGCGCTTGTCATACACATCCTTGGGCTTCCCTCAATGGTTGTTGTGCCCATTACGCCCTTCATGATTTTGTTCTCAAGGAAGTTATTCTCTATAAACTGCTGTCCGGATGACCACATGCCAATTGAATTTGGACCGAACTTTTTGATTATCTCGGTCATCTTATTTGCCGCAATGTCAAGCCCTTCTTCCCATGTAACACGGTTAAAGTGCTTGTCATCCATACCGCCCGCGCCCTTTGTCTTTGAGACATTGCCGCTTATCGGGTCTGACATATCCTTCCTGATAAGAACAGGCTTCTTTGCCCATTCTACCGGCATCCTGTCAACAAGCAGAGGCTCATCTGCTGTAAGACCTTTTATGCACTGGAGCCCTTTGTTTGTCGGATAATCCCTTCTCGGAATGATACCGACAATCTTACCGCCTTCAACCTGAACAGTTGTCCCGCATCCCACGCCGCAGTACGGGCATGCAGCATAGAATGATTTTCTCTCTGCAGCATGCGCCAAGCCTTTTTCTGCCTCATCTGCTGTTATAAACTCTTTTCCAAAAAGACCGCTTACTGCTGCTGCGCCTGTTGCTGCTGCTGACGCCTTTAAAAATGTCCTTCTTGTTAAACCCATTCTTATTCTTCCCTTACTCATTTATATATCACCTCCCTAGAATTTATTTTTTGCCTTTTGCCGGCTTATGCTCCATAAGCCATGGTTCAAGCTTTGATGCCGCATTCTTGTCCCAAGTTCTAATATATGCAACGATATTATTCAACTGATATGGCTCTAATTCTGATAATGCATCATTATTGCCCTGCAAAAATGACCTCATAACCGTGCCCTGACGGCCATTTCTAAGTGTTTGAAGTATAAAGTCATCGCTTGCCGCACCTAAAAATGACTGGTTGTTGAGCGCTGGACCAAACTCTGTTCCTTCACCCTTTTTGCCGTGGCATGGAGCGCATATGCCTGCAAATAATTCCTGACCTGCTGCAGGGTCGCCCCACACAGGGTTAGGGTCTAAACTTACTGACGGCACCTTCTGCCATGTCCTTAAAAATGCGATTACATCTTCTACTTCTGAATCCTTTAGCCTTCCCTTCCACGCAATCATTGGTCTTCCCGGCCTGCCGTTAAGTATAGTCGCTTTCAAAAAGTCATCGCTTGCCATAGAAAGAAATGTCTGATTATTCAACTGGTTGCCTATAAGATTTGAAACATCGCCGCCTCCGCCTGAAAACCAACCCATTGGACCGCCCCTGCCCTGACCTTTGTCACCGTGGCATGCAACGCAATTCTGTGCATACAACTTTGAGCCATTGTCAGCATTTCCGCCCGCATATGAGACACTGCATGCTGCTGCGAGCAAGAACACAAACAAACTTCCTGTAAATAAGATGCCTTTCCAACTTTTTGCTATCATATTCCTTTCACCTCCCTTTTATTCTTTAACAATTTGTAAAACTATAAATACCTTTCTCTTTTGCCCCGAAAATACATCATTAACGGGAGGTAGCCGCAGGTTTTATGCCTGCGCCAATCGCACCCATGAAGGGTGCGGCTACCATTTTCATCCCCCTTTCACCTCCTTATTTATTTTTTATAGCAAATTAGTAACAAATGCCTTTATAAATTAGCAATAAATGTGCCATAGTTTTCAATATGACAAATATCACAACATGGCTAAAACCTTACATTTTATTTTCTCCATAAAAAGCGTTTATTTAATAAAGGCATGTTTTGGCGGATATTCACCATATATGGCGGCGAAAAATCGCCAAAGTTTTTAAAACTTGCAACTTGTAACTTATACACAGCGTCATAAGTAAATCTGCATACAGAGCGTCAGAACAAAGCAGACCCAGGCGCGACGAAGGTGAGGAGTGAGGCGTATTTTCAGCATACGCCGCAACGACGAACCGAGGAGCAACGCAGGTATGCAAAGTTATGACGCTCTGTATCTTCATGCCGCCTCTTTAACACCCTCAATCGGCAATTCAATGGTTATCGTTGTCCCTTCCATTTCCTTGCTCTGCACATCCATCCTGCCCCCATGTTTTTCTATAATGCCGAGGCTTACGGAAAGGCCGAGTCCTGTGCCTTTGCCAACCTCTTTTGTTGTAAAAAATGGCTCAAATATCCTTTTAAGATTTTCTTGAGTTTTATATAAACCGTATCCCCAAACACCATATTATATTGGTCTTCGTAAACCCTTTTAACCTCAACACCTGTCTTGTCAAGCAGCCCTTGCATAGCAGATATTGAATCTTCCAGAAGTTCCCTTAATACAACCCTTGTCCTGTGCAAAGGATAGCCGTGAGCATACCCCTTTAACTGCGTTATTATTGCCTCTATCTTTCCAAAACTCTCCAGAACAAGGTTTAAATATTCAACAAGTTGTTTTTTATTGTCAGGCTCTCTTAATATTGTATTTACGCAGTTTTCTATGCCGTCCAGAGGGTTGTTGATCTCATGCGCAATACCCGCAACAAACCTGCCGAGGGATGCCATTTTTTCAGATTGTATTATCTGGTACTGGGCATCTTTCAATTTATGATAAGCCTCCTTCATCTCATCTGTCCTATGCTTTAGATTCTCTGCCATTTCATTGAATACTGCTCCTAATTCGCCAATCTCATCTCTTGATTTTATCTTCACCCTTTTTGAAAAATCGCCTTCTGCCATGCCTTTTGTGGCATAAACAAGTTTTTTAAGGGAATTGGTAAGAACAATCCCCACCAGCAGCGCTGCAATAATGCTTATCCCTACCTCAGCGGAGGCAATTATAATGCCTTGATTTCTAGTTTTTTCTATTGCTGAGACTGCGCTCTTTGGAGAAAAACCTATCCAGACCGCGCCAATAGTGCGTCCTGCAATATTAACAGGATTTGAAATATCATACACACCGCCGCTCGCATTTAG
Source organism: Deltaproteobacteria bacterium (assembly GCA_016234925.1). Lineage (GTDB taxonomy): Bacteria > Desulfobacterota > GWC2-55-46 > UBA9637 > GWC2-42-11 > JACRNI01. Next base: position 9,393 of record JACRNI010000041.1, read on the forward strand.
AAAGTCCTTGTCCTCAAAATTCAATATTTTTTCGCCAACCTTGTTTTTATCCGTGTGCGCTAGGATTATGCGGTTAGGATTTTCTACGGCCGCATATACAACATCATCTCCCTTTCCAACCTGATTTACATATTCCTGAAGCGACCCAATATCCATTGTAAGAAGCGCATTTGTTGATGTGGTTGCAAAGAGTTCAATGGTTGTCTTTGCCCTTGCGAGCATCCTTTCCTGAACAGTGGCAGTATTTGTCCGGACATTATTGACCACCATAATGGTAAGCATAACAATCTCTATCAAAACAACAGAGAGGATGAGTTTGTATCTGAGTGAAAATTTAAACATAGGTAATTAAAATTTCTAATGCCTAAATCCTAATTTCTAATGAATTTGGAATTTGACATTTAATTAGAAATTAGACATTAGGATTTAGGCATTTTCTCTACTTCCACTTAAATTCTTTTGCATAAGGCATACCATCTTTTGAATATTCATCAGCAAGTTTACGCACAACATTATATTCTTTGTCATTTGCAGCCTCAAAACTATCCCTGCCAAGCGCCTCAAGAACCTTTCTGTTTTCAGGTGTTGTCTTATCAAGCGCAAGAAGCGCATTCTTTATCTTCAAAACTGCAAGTGAACTTACACGAGGATGATACGCAAAGGGCATCTGCGGATGCGGCGGTGTTTCGCCGATTACAACAAGGTCATTTTTAACATGCTCATCCATTGTCTCAAACTCATGCGGTATAGCGCCTGCCGCGTCAACCATCCTTGTGAAAACAGCCAATATTGCAGAATCATGCGAGCCTACAAAAAGGGGTTTCATATCCTTGTAATAATCAATCTTATACTTTTCTTTAAGCCACTTCCTTGTCTGCACAGCAGCAGCCCATGCAGTTGGATATGCAAATGCAATTGACTTGCCATTTAAGTCTTCAATCCTTTTTATGCCAGAATCCTTTCTAACAAGTATGATGCCTGTAAACGGCTCTTTTGCAACCTTTGCAAACGCAGTGTAACCTGCCTTGCTGCGGGCTACAACATACTGGAATGGATTAGAAAATGTTATGTCATATTCACCTTTTTCCAGCCTCTCCTGATAAACCTTGAAATCACGCGCAACCGCAAATTCAATATTTATGCCTGTTTTATTTGTAAGATAATCTGCAAGAGGTATGAACATCTCCGCTGATTTTGACGGGCTTTGAAAAGGGACAACGCCAAGGACAATGCGGTCTTGGGAAAAGGCAGGTGATAGGCAAAAGACTAACGGCAAAAGACAAAGGGTAAACAGGGATATTTTAAATTTCTTATGTCGCATGCCTTTAAATAATAAGCAAATGGTGTGCCAAATGAGTGTTAAGAGAGTTAAGGAGTTTAGGAGTTAAAGAGTTCAGGATATTTTAACTCCCTAACTCACAACTCTTCAACTCTTTAACTTTAGCAGTATTCCTGTATCGGCTTAACATCCATGCCTTGTTTTACCAATGTTTCAATGCCAAGGCTTGCGGCCTTTGCGCCTGACACTGTTGTAAAATACGGCACATTGTATATAAGCGCCGACCTCCTTATAGAATACGAGTCTTTAACCGACTTTGCGCCAAATGATGTATTTATGACCATTGCAATCTCGCCGCTCTTGATTTTATCAACTATATGAGGTCTGCCTTCCCCTACCTTATAGACAAATTCTGAATCAACCCCGTTATCCTTCAAATACCTTGCAGTACCCATTGTGGCAATTATCTCAAAACCCATATTTTTCAACCTATTAACGGCTGATAAAATATCTTTTTTATCATCATCTTTTACACTTATGAAAACCTTGCCGTTTAAAGGCAGTTTTGCCCCTGCAGCAATCTGCGCCTTTGCAAACGCCCTTCCGAAATCCTTGTCTATGCCCATAACCTCGCCTGTTGACTTCATCTCTGGGCCAAGGATTGTGTCAACACCGGGGAATTTTATAAATGGAAATACAGATTCCTTTACCGATGTATGCTTTGGCACAATCTCAGATGTAAATCCAAGTTCTTTTAATGTCTTGCCGAGCATTGCCTTTGCTGCAATCTTTGCCAAAGGTTTTCCTATTGCCTTGCTCACAAACGGCACAGTCCTTGACGCCCTTGGATTCACTTCAAGGATATATATTTCATGGTCATTGGTCATTGGACATTGGTCATTGGTCTTTTCTAATGACTGTTGACTATTGACTATTGACTGTTTAACTGCAAACTGGCAATTCATTAAACCGACAACATTTAATTCCCTTGCAAGCGCAATAGTCTGTTTTCTTATATTGTCAATTATATTTGAATCAAGGGAATACGGCGGTATTGAACAGGCCGAATCACCTGAATGGATGCCAGCCTCTTCAATATGCTCCATAATCCCGCCAATTATAATATCCTTCCCATCAGAAATGCAGTCAACATCAACCTCTGTTGCGTTATTCAAAAACCTATCAATTAAAACAGGATGTTCTGGAGACGCCTCTACAGCCCTTGTCATATAACCCTTTAAATTATCCTCTGTGTAAACGATTTCCATTGCCCTGCCGCCCAGAACATAAGAAGGTCTAACCATTACAGGATACCCAATTTTATTTGCAACCTTTATTGCCTCATCAATTGAACGGGCAATGCCGCTTTCAGGTCTTTTTAGATTTAGTTTTGTGAGGAGTTTGTCAAACCTTTCCCTGTCTTCTGCAATATCAATGGAATCAGGCGATGTGCCGAGGATTTTTACCCCTGCCTTTTCCAGAGGCACTGAAAGTTTTAAAGGCGTCTGACCCCCAAACTGGACAATAACACCATATGGTTTTTCTTTTTCAATTATATTCATCACATCTTCAAATGTGAGCGGCTCAAAGTAAAGCCTGTCCGATGTGTCATAGTCAGTTGAGACAGTTTCAGGATTGCAGTTCACCATTATTGTCTCAATGCCTTCTTCTTTTAATGCAAATGACGCGTGAACACAGCAGTAGTCAAATTCTATTCCCTGACCGATTCTGTTCGGCCCGCTGCCGAGGATTATAACCTTTTTGTGATTGGTGGGGTTGGATTCACAAGCAAGTTCGTAGCGTTGCCCTTTATGGGCAACGAATTCGTCGGGGATAAACCCCGACGCTACCTTGCCACCTGCATCTTGCAACTTATAGTATGGCTTTTCATATGTTGAATACAGATACGGCGTGTATGCAGGAAATTCTGCGCCGCATGTGTCAACGGTTTTGTAGACAGGCAGTATTCCTGCATCTATTCTCGTTTTTCTTATTTCAGATTCACTTTTATTTAAAAGAAGCGCCAATCGTTTATCGGAAAATCCAAGTTCCTTTGCCTGCCGCAACAATGAGGGTTTGAGGGTTTTACTTGACCCCTTGACCCCTTGACCCCTTGACCCCCGCAGTATTTCCTCAAACTCCACAATCTCCCTTATATTATTCAAAAACCATTTATCAACCTTTGACAAATCAAATATCTCATCAACAGTCATGCCAATCCTCATTGCATCTGCAATATACCAGAGCCTCTCCCAGTTTGGTGTCCTCAGTTTTTCTTTTATCTGTTCCTTGACCCCTGACCCTTGACCCCCGCTTAAAGCCTGCGGGGGCAGGCCCTTGTCCCTGCTTTCAAACCCGCAACTTCCTATCTCCATTGACCTTACAGCCTTTTGCAAAGACTCCTTGAAAGTCCTTCCTATTGCCATAACCTCACCCACTGACTTCATCTGCGTTGTTAAAGTTGCGTCTGCCTGTGGAAATTTTTCAAATGTAAATCTTGGCACTTTCGTAACAACATAATCAATGGTCGGCTCAAAACATGCGAGCGTCATTTTTGTTATGTCATTTGGAATCTCATCAAGCGTGTAGCCGACAGCCAATTTCGCTGCAATCTTTGCAATTGGAAACCCGGTTGCCTTGCTTGCAAGCGCAGACGAGCGGGAAACCCTAGGGTTCATCTCAATCACATACACCCTGCCGTTATCAGGATTTACAGAAAACTGTATATTTGAACCGCCTGTATCAACTCCGATTTCCCTTATAATCTTGAGCGCCGCATCCCTCATGATTTGATATTCCTTGTCAGTCAAGGTCTG
>JACRNI010000042.1 GCA_016234925.1 Deltaproteobacteria bacterium
AAGTCAGGGGTCAAGACCAAGAGAGGTTCTGGCAAGGAGGGAGATGTGAGGAAAGAAAGGGTCATGGATCATGGGTCGTGGGTCGTGGGTTTAGTCTTTTTACTTATCACCCCTGTTTATGCAGAAGATTTGGACAGCATCCTATCAAACGTCCAGAAGACCTATGAGAACATATCTGACATGAAAGCAAGTTTTGTTCAAGAGACAACATCTGCAACATTTAAGGATACTCAAAAAAGTGAAGGCATTGTATATTTCAAAAAGCCGGGAATGATGAGATGGGAATACTCAAACCCAAACAAGGATGTAATCGTTAATAACGGCGAAACGATTTGGGTTTATCAGCCTGATTTGGGGCAGGTAATGGTCAGCAAATTTGACAAGGAATCATCTCCGCTTTCAAAACATTTTTTATCAGGCATGGGAAATGTTAAAAATGATTTTGATGTGAAACTCGGAGAGGAAACGCCGTTTTCATATACCTTAATCCTTGTGCCAAAGACGCAGCAGCCGAATATCAGAAAAATTCATCTCACCATTGATAAAAAAACATTTATGATGAATAAAACCGCAAGTTTTGACCCATTCGGCAATATCGCATCAGTAAGATTTATTGATGTAAAGACAAACACAAATCTGCAAAAATCCATTTTCAATTTTGAGATACCAAAAGGCGTGAAGGTTGTAACACCGCAGTAGTCACACCATCTTTTTCATTTTTGTCAAAAAATCACCTACAGCAAGCCTTACAACAGAACTCCTTGTCCATTTCTGACCAAGGCTTCTGGTATATTCCTCTGCCAGTTCATCAAGGGCTTCAATCTGCTCATCTTCCAGAAATATCGTGCAGGGTTTGAGTTGTTCTTTTTGTGATTTATTTTTTGGCATATAACCACCAAACAAATGATTTTTAACTTTCTTAATAAATAGTTATTCGGCTATCTTAACGCTTTATGCAAACCTTTAGCACCACGAATCCGATACTCATGAATTGCCCTTCGGATTATCTCTAATTGGTCTAATATTATAATTTTGAGTTCTTTGTTGAGAGAGCCAGTGCGCACTATTTCGTAGAGGGTATCAATTTCATCTTTTAATTTAAAAAGTTCCTGCTCTTCAATTGTTGATTCCCCATATCTACTGGATAATATTTCTGCACAGTGGGCGAGGTTATACATTGCTACATCAGAAAGAGATTCTCTATAGCTATTCCACGAAGTATCAAGATTTGTTACCCTTATTACTCTTTCTATATTTGGAAGATATTTAATGTAGAGGTCTTTGTTAATATCATCTGCCTCATTTAACTGCTCTTTTATCTCATCCATTAATTCCTGCAAGGAAGTGAGAGTGCGAAATAGTTCTGTTTGTGATTTGGATTCTATTTTAAATACTTTTAACCAAACATCTCTCGTAGATATATTATGAGACATATTTTTAGCCTCATTTAATATCGCATAAAGTCTTCCTGCAGGATTATCGGTCTTTATCATTGTTTCCTCCCATATATTCCCTTACTCCCACTCAATTGTGCTAGGCGGCTTGCTGCTTATATCGTAAACAACCCTGTTTATTCCCCTCACCTCGTTTATTATTCGGGACGAAATCCTTGCCATTAAGTCATATGGCAGTCTTACCCAGTCTGCTGTCATTCCGTCGACGCTTTCAACAGCCCTTACTGCTAAAACATTTTCATAAGTCCTTTCATCACCCATTACACCCACGGTTTTTATAGGCAGCAAAACTGCAAATGCCTGCCAGATTTTTGTATAGAGTCCTGCATTTTTGATTTCCTCTAAAACTATTGCATCTGCATTTCTTAATATATTGCACCTCTCCTCTGTAACCTCGCCTAAAATCCTTATTGCAAGCCCTGGTCCAGGGAATGGCTGGCGGTTTATGACTTCCTCTGGCATGCCTAGTTCCCTGCCTAGAACCCTTACCTCATCTTTGAATAATTCCCTCAAAGGTTCAACCAATTTTAGTTTCATATTTTTCAATAAGCCGCCGACATTGTGATGGCTCTTTATTGTTGCTGATGGGCCTTTAAATGAAACACTCTCAATTACATCTGGATACAATGTCCCCTGAGCAAGAAAACCCACATCTTTTAATTTTATCGCTTCTTCTTCAAACACCCTTATAAATTCATTGCCGATTGTCTTTCTCTTTTTTTCAGGGTCTTCAATGCCTTTTAATTTTTTCAAAAATCTTTTTGATGCATCAATACAGATGAGATTCATATGAAAATGTTTCCTAAAGACTGTCTCAACCTTTTTTGCCTCGTCTTTGCGCAAAAGTCCATTATCAACAAATATGCAGGTTAATTGATTGCCAATTGCTTTATGGATTAAGACCGCTGTTACTGCTGAATCAACGCCACCGCTCAATCCGCAGACAACACCTTTGTTGCCGACCTTTTCTTTGATTTCATTTTTTGCTGTTTCTATAAATGACTTCATCGTCCAGATGGGCTTGCATCCGCAAATCTTAAATAAAAAGTTTTTTATGATTTGGCTGCCTTTTGGCGTATGAACAACCTCAGGGTGGAACTGGACGCCAAAGATTTTTTTATCATCATTTTTCATTGCACAGATTGGCGAGTTTTTGCTATGCGCAATAGATTTAAAGCCTTTGGGCATCTTTTTAACCCTGTCGCCGTGACTCATCCAGACAATAATCCCCCCCAACCCCCCTTTAATAAAGGGGGGAGAAGGGGGGATTATGTTCTTAAAAATATCTTTATCATCATCAATAACAAGTTCTGCGCTGCCATATTCCCTGTGTGAGGATTTTTCCACCTTTCCGCCTAATAGATGCGC
>JACRNI010000043.1 GCA_016234925.1 Deltaproteobacteria bacterium
AAATCTGATTTTGGAGGCAGTATGAAAGATAATAAATTTGTTTTTATCGGCATTGATATTGGTTCTGTCAGCGCTAATACGGTTGTTTTAAATGAAAATAAAGAAATCCTTGAAGAGCATTATACAAGGACAAAAGGGCAGCCACTGGAAACAGCAAGGGATGTCTTGAATGATGTAATCTCAAGGTATCCGTTTGAAAGCATAAAGGCTGTTGCCGCGACTGGAACAGGCGGAAAGACCATTGCGCCGTTTATTGGCGCGTGTTTTACAAATGAGGTTATAGCGCAGGCAAAGGCTGTTGAGTATTTTCACCCGGATGTTAGGACTGTTATTGAAATGGGCGGCGAGGATGCAAAGATGATACTGTTATCTCCTGATAAAAGTTGTGATATTGGTATGTTGGCGGCAGGAGATGGAAAAGCATTTTCCCACGCCCCACATCCCACATCCCACATCCCAAAATTAAGGGTTGAAGACTTTGCAATGAATGCAGTATGCGCTGCCGGCACAGGCTCGTTTCTTGACCAGCAGGCCACAAGGCTTGGATTTACAATAGAAGAGTTCGGAGAGATTGCGCTGAAATCAAAGAATCCGCCCCGCGTTGCCGGAAGGTGCAGCGTATTTGCAAAGAGCGATATGATTCATCTCCAGCAGGCTGCAACACCCGACTATGACATAGTTGCCGGGCTTTGCTATGCAGTTGCAAGAAATTTTAAATCATCCATTGGCAAGGGCAAGGAATTTTTAAAGCCCGTGTCATTTCAGGGCGGCGTCGCTGCAAATGCAGGCGTTAGAAAGGCATTCAAGGATGTGCTTGAATTAACAGATAATGAATTTATTATCCCAAAAAACTTTGCGTCAATGGGCGCATTGGGCGCTGTTTTTACAGCAATGGAAAAACAAAAGGAAATCGGTAAATTTAAAGGACTGAAAGAATTGGAGGAATACATAGCGTCAGGGAGAAAAAAGGGCAGGGGACTTGATGCGCTTTCAAAACCTGAATTGCATCCATCGTATCAAAAAGATAAAACAGGCTATGAATTCCCAGAAAATGGAAAACCAGATGTATATCTTGGAATAGACATCGGTTCTGTAAGCACAAATGTTGTCCTGATAGACGAAGATTCAAAACTTGTCGCAAGGAGATATTTATCAACAGCAGGAAGACCAATTGAGGCAGTGAGGCAGGGTTTAAAAGAAATCGGCGAAGAGTGCGGCGACAGGGTAAATGTCCTAGGCGCCGGCACAACAGGCTCCGGAAGATATTTAATCGGCGATTTTGTCGGCGCTGACTGCATAAGAAATGAAATCACTGCGCAGGCGACTGCTGCTGCAAAAATAGACCCTGCGGTTGACACAATATTTGAAATCGGCGGACAGGATTCAAAATATATAGCATTGAAAGACGCGGTTGTTGTTGACTTTGAGATGAACAAGGTCTGCGCCGCAGGCACAGGCTCATTCCTTGAGGAGCAGGCAGAGAGGCTTGGCATATCAATAAAAAATGAGTTTTCTAATCTTGCGCTTTCATGCAGCGCGCCTGCGTCAATGGGCGAGAGATGCACTGTTTTTATAGAATCTGATATGGTTCATCACCAGCAGAGCGGCGCTGCCAGAGATGAACTTGTCGCAGGGCTTTCATATTCTATAGTCCATAATTATCTAAACAGGGTTGTCGGGGATAGAAGGATTGGCAATAATATATTTTTTCAGGGCGGCACAGCGGCAAATCTTGGTGTTGTATCAGCATTTGAAAAGGTTACAGGCAAAAAAATCACAGTGCCTGATAATCACGATGTTACAGGCGCGATAGGCGTTGCAATGCTTGCAATGCAGGAGATGCCTACGGCTCACGACTCACGACCCACGACTGCCTTTAAGGGTTTTGATTTAAGCAAAAAGAAATACACCCTGACATCCTTTGAATGCAGGGACTGCGCAAATATATGCGATATAAAACAGGTTACAGTTGAAGGTGAAAACCCGCTTTATTACGGCTCAAGATGCGAGAAATATGACATAAACAGGGCATCCAACAAAGACAATCCATTGCCCAATCTTTATCAGGAAAGGGAAAAGGCTTTATTCAGCGCATACGTGGGCAAGAAACTCCCTGCTCATGCGCCAACAATAGGCGTCCCAAGGGCATTATTCATGTATGAGATGTATCCATTCTGGAAGGCGTTTTTTAATGAACTTGGATACAAGGTCGTTCTTTCATCTCCTACAAACAGGGAAATCATAAAACACGGCGTTGAAAAGATTGTTACAGAGACATGCTTTCCAATAAAGGTTGCACACGGTCATATCCAAGATTTGCTCAATAAAGGCGTAAAAAAACTCTTCATACCCAGCATAATAAATCTAAAACCTGCAAAAGAAGAACACTCATTCACATACCACTGCCCATATGTCCAGACAATGCCGTATCTGACTGCATCTGCATTTGATTTCAAGGCGCTAGGCATTGATGTCTTAAAACCCATTATCCATTTTAACAAGACTGAAAAACTTGTAAAAAAGGATTTTTATGAATTTGGAAGAATGCTTGATAGAAGAAAAGGTGCGGTTGACAGGGCGTTGGACATTGCATGGTCAGCGCAGAAAATCTTTCATAATAAGCGGATGGAGATTGGACAAGAGGCGTTAAAAAATCTTAAAAAAGATGAGATAGCGCTTGTGATTGTCGGTAGGCCATACAACACAATGGACAACGGCATCAACCTTGAACTGCCGCAGAAACTGAGGGATATGAATATCCTTGCAGTGCCGTTTGACATGCTTTCCCTTGATGATGCGATTGATGATGCGATTGCAAAGGATGTTTACTGGCGTTCAGGACAAAGGATTATTGCATGCGCAAAGGTCTTGAGAGACATGCCTAATCTTTATGCGGTTTATATCACAAACTTTGGCTGCGGTCCTGATTCATTCATAACCCACTTTTTTAAGGATGTGTCTAAAGGAAAGCCGTTTTTGCAGTTGGAGATTGACGAGCATTCAGCAGACGCAGGCGCTATCACAAGGTGCGAGGCGTTTATAGATAGTTTGAAAAATATAAGAAAAAGGGGTCAAGGCGGGTGCCCTCTGGGCGCGGGTTCAAGGGTTCAAGAGAAAACTGCTGTTCACAGGACAGGACTGAAAAAAAAGATATATCTCCCGAACATGGCCGATGCCGCATATGCACTAGCAGCGGCGTTTCAGGCATGCGGCATAGAGGCAGAGGTTATACCAGAGCCGGATGAAGAGACGTTAAAATGGGGAAGGAGATTTACATCAGGCAGAGAATGCTACCCGTGCATCATAACAACCGGCGATATGGTGAAGGTGGCAAAGAGGCCTGATTTTGACGGCGAACGTTCGGCATTTTTCATGCCGTCTGGAAACGGCCCGTGCAGGTTTGGCAAATATAACCGCTATCACAGGCTTGTGCTTGACGAACTTGGTTTTAATGATGTCCCGGTTTATGCGCCTGACCAAGACGAGGCATTTTATAAAGAACTTGGAATGATCGGCGGAAATTTCAGCAGGCTTGGCTGGTGGGGGATTGTTGCGATTGATACGCTAGAGAAAAAACTCAGAGAGACAAGGCCGTATGAGAAAAATTCAGGCGAGACAGAGGATGTTTACTGGAGATGTCTGCATAGGATATGCAGCGCAATAAGACAAAGAAGATTTCCTGAAGATGAAATGAAACTCGCAAAAGAGGAATTTAAGAAAATATCCGTGAATAAGCCGGAGGGCAAACCTGTTATAGCCGTTGTCGGCGAGATATATGTGAGGAGCAACCGTTTCAGCAATAATAATCTCGTTAAGCAGTTAGAATCCCTTGGCGCAGAGGTAAGGCTGCCGCCTATTGCAGAGTGGATTTATTATACAAACTACTGCGCAAAAAAGAGAAATTGGGAAAGGGGAAGTTATTCAAACTATTTCTGGACTGTTTTTAATGACTTTTTCCAGACAAAGGATGAACATAAGACGCTGAAAATATTGGATGGAGATTTGAGGGGAGGGCATGAGCCAGAGACAAAGGATGTAATCAAACTTGCGTCTCCTTATATCCATGAATCATTTGAAGGAGAGGCAGTGTTAAGCGTTGGCAAGGCAATGGACTATATCCAAAAAGGCGCGCATGGGATTGTAAATGCAATGCCTTTCACCTGCATGCCGGGAACAGTTGTAAACGCAATACTGAAAAAGGTTAGAGAAGAAAGTGGCAATATACCTTATCTTAATATGGTCTATGAAGGGCTGGAAGATACGAATTCAAAGAACAGGATGGAGGCTTTTGTGTATCAGGCAAGGGAATATATGGAGAGGAAAAATGCACAATAAATATTGGTTGACCTGTGCAGTATGTTTGTATATTATTGAACTATGAGAACAACAGTCACGTTAAATCAGGATAAAATAAAAGACCTTTTGAAAGAGACAAAAGCCAAGAGCAAGGCAAAGGCGGTTATTGTTGCTATTGATGAATTTTTAAAAAGGAAAAAGATGGAACAACTAAAGGCATTGAAAGGAAAACTCAAATTTGATTTAGATGCTGATGAGATAAGACACCGTGAGCGGTAATCCGGCGCTTATAGACACATCTATATGGATTGAATACCTCAAGTCTCCATCCAGCAAAGTGGAAGAAAAGGTGGAAGGCCTTTTAAACAGCGGACAGGCATGCGTTTGTGAGATTATACTTGCTGAACTTATTCAGGGCGCTAAATCAGAAAAAGAGATTGCTGCAATTGAAGGTTTTATTTCTGTCTTGCCTGTGTTAGAGCAAAGACAGGGTTATTGGACAAAGGCAGGACAACTTGCATATAAGCTTAAAAAGCGCGGCATAACTATCCATATTGTTGATTGTCTCCTTGCCGTAATTGCAAATGAAAATCATTGTGCAATCTATACACATGATAAACATTTTAAAACTATTTCAAAACATTATCCTCTGTTGTTATACACAGCGTCATAAGTAGAACAGCATACAGAGCGTCAGAACAAAGCAGACCAAGGCGCGACGAAGGCGAGGAGCAACGCAGGTATGCGAAGTTATGACACTCTATATAGAAGAATAGAGGTTAAAGATGCTCCTTTATCTTGTCCAGCATGCAGAGGCAAAAAAAGAGGAAGAAGACCCAAAACGCAGTCTCTCCACAAAGGGGATTCAGGATATTAAAAAGATTGCTGATTTTCTGGCGAAATTGAATGTCAGGGCAGACAAGATATATCACAGCGGAAAGACAAGGGCGTTTCAAACCGCTGTAATTTTAACTGAATATCTGGAAGCAGGAAAAGGCATATCTGAAACAAATGGACTTTCTCCTCTTGACGACCCTCAAATCTGGTTTGAACGGATAAATAATCTTAAAGAAGATACAATACTCGTAGGACATCTTCCTCATTTGAGCAAACTCTCATCCTTGCTTCTTTTTGGCGATACAGAAAGACATGTAATAGATTTTAAGATGGCTGGTGTTGTTTGTTTAAAGAGATTTGAGAACAACTGGGCTGTTGATTGGATGATAATTCCAGAGGTGGTTAAATGACAATAACAATAATATTTTCTTTGACAGGTTTAATAATCGGCGGCATTATTGCATGGTTTATAGCATCCTCAAAGGCTAAAAGTGCAGTGGCAGTTGTTGGTGAACTCCGGCAGCAGATACAGCAAAAAGACACTCAAATAAACCAGATTAGAAGCGAACTGGACGCAGAAAAACAGTCAAAAGTTGAGGCAGTTACAAAACTTGATGCCTCTCAAAAAAGTTTGGAGGAGCAAAAGTCGCTTATTGAGGCAATGAAAAAGGAGATGACAGATACATTCAATGCCCTCTCATCAGCGGCGCTTAAAAGTAGCAGCGAGGATTTTTTGAGGCTTGCATCAGAACATCTTGGCAAGGTTGTAACAGATACAAAAGGAAAACTTGGAGAGCATCAGGCTAAAATGGACGGGCTTATCAATCCGCTTCACGAGGCATTAAAGAGATATGAAGAACAGATTAAAAAGATGGAGGAAAGCAGGCACAAGGCGTATGGAAGCCTTGAGGAGCAGTTGAGGGCAATGTCATTAACACATGAGAATCTTCAGAAGGAAACCAGCAATCTCGTGTCGGCGTTAAGGAAGCCGCAGGTTCGCGGCAGGTGGGGCGAGATGCAGTTAAAAAGAGTTGCAGAACTTTCAGGCATGTCCATGCACTGCGATTTTACTGAACAGCAGTCTGTTGACACTGAAAAGGGAAGGATAAGACCTGATATGGTTGTGCATCTGCCAATGGGAAGGGATATTATTGTAGATTCAAAGGTATCGCTAGAGGCATATCTTGATGCCATTTCCGCTGCAACAGATGATGAAAGGAAATTAAAAATGGGAAAACATGCGCAGCAGGTGAGGTCGCACATGAACAAACTTGCATCTAAGGAATACTGGAGCCAGTTCAATCAGTCCCCTGAATTTGTTGTCCTGTTTATACCGGGCGAGTCTTTTTTGAGTTCAGCGCTTGAGTTTGACAATACGCTGATAGAGGACGGCATGCAGAAAAATATTATTATTGCCACACCTACGACTTTTATTGCGCTGCTTCGGGCTATAGCATACGGCTGGCGTCAGGAGCAGATTACCCAAAACGCCCAGATGATTAGTGAATTAGGCAAACAGTTGTATGATAGGATGAATACACTGGTTCAATATTTAAGCAGCATAGGCTCTAATCTTGAAAAGGCTGTTGCATCATATAATAGCGCAGTCGGCTCAATAGAATCAAGGGTGATGCCTTCTGTCAGGAGATTTAAGGAACTCGGCGCCACAGGCGGTGAGGAAATACCAAGCCTTGAGAAAATCGATGTCGCGCCGAGGGGTTTAAATGTTATTGAAATAAATCCTGATGAAGCAACTGTTACAGGTATTCGGAGGAAGGGGGAGTAGGAAGAAAACAAGCATGAACACTGAAACAAGGGGTTTAAGTTTAATAAATAAATCTGTCCCTTTTTCCCCGAGCGTTCGCCCACATGGCATTGTTAAGCAAAATGTTCTTCCATAATTCTTCTGACGGCTTGGATCATCTCTATTACATCCTCTTTTGTGAACTGGTCCCATTGGCCATGGGCTGCCTTATTTCGCAAGTCTGCCAAGGCTGTAATCCGCTTCTGGACGAGTTTTGAGAACACTCCAACCTTCGCTAGAGCAGAGTTCATGGTATCGAGTTTCGGCTTTGACGGAAGGGCAATGCCTTCTTTCTCGCATAACTTCCACAATCCGTCTTCAAGCACACAACCTGCAATAACGGCAGCGGGTTGGTAGTAGCCGGAATTCAATAGATGCTCTGATTGCTCCAAGAAATCGTCGAAGAGTTCAGCTTCAATTAGGCTACGAACTTCGAATAGTTGCTCGTTTTCATAGTCGTCTTTTGCTGCTTTGAGAATTCCTTGTGCTCGGTAAGTTGGAGAAAAGGTTAGATGATTGGTAACTTGGGCTGAAAAGTTTTTGTAATGCTCACCTTCTTGGCCAAAAACCCGAACAAGAAGATTTTGAACGCTAGTTGCCCATTGGTAAGCCATTTGTGTGTCTACCCTGAAGTCACCGATGACATTTGTGCCAGGGCTTCGCTTGGTGGCAAGTACCTGTTCGCCTGTCGCGATCAGTTCATCAAGTCGCCTTTTTATCTTTTCATCTATGTGCATAATCTCTCCACTACTTAACATTCCTTTTTATGGGTAATTGAGGGACTTCCATATATTTCCATGAACATAATAACCTACTTCGCATAATGTCTCACTCGTCTTACCATCCCTTCTTCATCTGCCAGCAAGCCCCTTGTTTTTATAGACAGTTTTAGCAAAGGCGCGCCTTGTTCTTCATCAACTCTGTAGATTATCCTGTACCATGCTGAATATACCCGCAAAGCCATTGTAACAAGAACCATTATGCCTGCAAGCCAGAGCAGAGGCACGCCCGGGTCATAGCGGTAACTCAAGATTGTCGCTTCTTTGAATTCCTTGATGCCTATTGCCTTATCCTCAATTGTTAAAGAACTGCCAAACTCAAGTTTGCCTGCCTTTTCTTTTTCCTTTTTATCATTCGTAGTTTTCTTGACTATATATACATCCACAGAAGGGATAATCTTTTCAGTAGTTCCGTCTTTTTTAAAGAGTGTGCCAACCCTTAAATTTCTAAACACAATGCTGTTTTCTATGCCCGGCAGGATTGCCTCTTTATCAACCTCTGCATCAATTGCAAGGGGGCTGTTGTCTATTGTGATTTTTAAATCCTGTTTAAATGCTGATTGATAGAATGTGATGCCTCCGTATTTTAACGGCTCATTTACCTCAATGGTCTTTATATAAGCAAATTTATCATCTTTATATACAATTAACCTGCTCTTCCAGTCCTTTGGGAAATAGGAATCATCTTTAATTTTGTATGTTATTGGTTTGCCCTGCCATCCAAGCGCTATTGCAAGCCTTGAGAGTTTGTCTTTTGGATAGTCAATAGAAGGCATCTGATTGTATTCTGTTATAAACTCGGCCAGTTGAATCTTAAAAGGAAATTCCTTTGGTTTTATATTGAACAATTTTTGCAGCCTGCCCTGTTTTGAAGGCAGAATGGTTTTTGTTTCATTTGGATATATTGTAACCTCGTCCTCAAATGCAAACAGGTATGTTAGAAAGAAACCAATGAAGCAGAGGAATACCCCGATGTGATATAGCCATGTGAGCCATTTGTAAGACAGCCCTTTTGCAACGATTGCGGCGGTTTGGTTTGAATGGATTTTTTTAAAGCCGAGTTTTTTTATAAAGATGTTGTCAATATTTTCTTTTGTATTTAATTGTATTGTATGTGTCGGGATAAATTCTGTGTCAATTTGTGTCTCGCTAGTAAGCGCGAGGAATCTTTCATATGAGCATATGAAAATATTGATGAATAAAACAAAGGCAGTTATGAAAAATAAAGGAGTTGAGAATAAATCTAAAAGCCCGAATATTTTTACGAGCAATACAAACCTGCCGCCCTCTTTGATGTAGTCTTCAATATCTCCGCCCTGCGGGAATATTGTGCCAACAAGGTAGAATATTGAAAGCAGCCCAAGAAAAAGTATTGAGGTTTTTAAAGAAGCGAATTTTTTATAGAGCCATCTGTTTCTGATTTGCATATAAATAACTCAAATTTTTAAGGGTTCATGGATTTGAGGGGTCAAGTAGCGTCGGGGTTTATCCCCGACGAATTCGTTGCCCATAAAGGGCAACGCTACTGAACTTTATAACTTTAAACTTTAAGAACTTTTTAACTATTTTTACACTGCATAAATATGCAGGCTAGGAATGCCCAAAAGTTTTGCAAGCCAGTTCACACCAAGAAATGTCATCATCATACAAATAAAACCGAGTATGTTAAACATAGACGCAGGCAACCCTTTCCATTTTGGTATTGTCATTGCGTGCAGATACATTGCAAACACAGTCCATGTTATTAAAGACCATGTTTCTTTTGGGTCCCAACTCCAGTATCTGCCCCATGCATCATTTGCCCACGCAGCGCCTGAGAATACGCCGAATGTCAAAAGCGGAAAGCCAAAAAGCACAAGTTTAAAGGATGTTCTGTGAAATGTCTCTATGTTATCCAAATCAAGCCCGTAGTTATATGACAGCCCCTTTTCCAATCTGGGTTTTATAAGCAGATAAACTAATTCAATAGAACAACTGACCACAAACACTGCATAAGATAGAAATGCAAGGATTACATGATATTCAAACCACCAACTCTGAAGCGGCGGTGAGAGCGGTTCAACAGCAGGGTTTCTTGAAAGGAGTGCATAGAGTGATGCGCTCATTGAGAGAAGTGTTACAGGTATGCCTGCAAGGTAAACATCCTTCCATTTTCTTGCAGCATAAAGATATGTGATGGATGCGCTCCATGCAAACCATGAAAGGCTTTCATAAAGGGTTTGAAACGGCGCCCTTTGCGCCTCAAATGTCCTGAAGAGTATAAGCGCTGCATGTGCAACAACAACCCCCCATAATATGCCTGTTGCTGCATTTCCAATGGAATTTTTCTTTGTGAAAAGATGGGCAAAAAATAAAAATAGACAAACCCCGTAGCCAAAGGCAATAAGCCAGAATATCTTGAGTTCTATGGTTAAAAGAAATGCATCTCTTGATAAAATTGTCTCAAGCATGGGCAATAAATACCATATCCATATTTGATTTGACAAGGCAAATATTTATGTATATATTTGGCACAGCAAAGCCAAAACAGAAAGGAAATTTATATGAATAAGATTAGATGCCAGTGCTGCGGCAAAGAACTTCCTCCCGGGAGTTTAAAATATGTTGTAGAGATTAAGACCTTTGCTGACTATGATGGTTATATTGATGAGAATTCAGGAGATTTGGAAGATGGCATGCTTGACCTAATTGAAGAGATGTCTGATATGGATGCAAAGACTCTGGAAGAAGATGTATATAAGGAAATGATGTTTATACTTTGCAAAGATTGCCGCGGACGGTTTATAAAAGACCCATTTTGCGTGGAAAAAGAAATATTTGAAGATGAACATACAAAAGGCACAGTGCATTGAGAGGCAATTATGTCAGGACATTCAAGATGGGCGAACATAAAGCATAAAAAGGCAAAGTCAGACGCCAAAAAAGGCAAGGCATTTACAAAACTCATAAAAGAGGTAATGGTTGCCGCAAAGATGGGAGGCGGAGACCCTTCTGCCAACCCCCGTTTAAGGACATCTATTGACAAGGCAAGGGCTGAAAATGTGCCGTCTGACAATATAGAAAGGGCGATAAAAAAAGGGGCTGGCGAATTAGAAAATGTCAATTACGAGGAGTTTTTCTACGAAGGCTATGGCGCAGGCGGCGCTGCTGTTTTAGTGCTTGTGATGACAGATAATAGAAACAGGACAGCATCTGAGGTGAGGCATACATTCGCCCAATACAGCGGCAGGATGGGCGAGGTCGGCTCTGTTGCATGGATGTTTGAAAAAAAAGGCATGTTCACATTTGATATGTCAATAATTGCAGAGGATAAACTTATGGAAGCGGCGCTTGACGCAGGCGCAGAGGATGTTATAACAAATGACGAGGATAAGGTATTTGAGGTGTATACTGCGCCGTCTGATTTTCATTCAGTAAAGGACGCATTTGATAAAAAGGGCATTAAATATACGCTCGCAGAAATCAGCATGATTCCAAAAAATACAGTAAAATTGGAAGGCAAAGAGGCGAATCAAGTAATCAGGCTTATGGAGGAGTTAGAGGATTTAGACGATGTCCAGAGTGTATATGCTAATTTTGATATACCTGCTCAGGAGATGGAATAGAAAGGCAAATTTGGCATCCTTAATGCCTTTTTCCTGTAACTTAAATTCGCTGCAATCCTGTATGCAATGCCTTTTGTGCTTCTTAAACTTCTCTTTAAAATATTTTTTATAGTATATGTATTCCTGAAAATCCAGAAATATCCATTCTGGAGTTCATCAATTGTCATGCCCTTTGGCTGAAACACAACCTCGCCTGTGTGATATTTTCCCCAGTCCCTGTCAATTATCCTGCCTTCTTTTTCAAGTGTGTCATAGGTTACTGTGCCGGGCAAAGGCGTCAGGATATGAAACTGCGCTGCATCAATCTTTGCATCCATTATAAAATCAAATGTATTTTTAAAAACATTTTTATCATCTTCATCTAATCCGAACACAAAACTTCCAATAATGTTTATGCCTGCGCCATGTATTTTTTTTATTGCCTCTTTGTAGCCCTCTGCTGAATTCCAGCCCTTGTTCATTTTTTCAAGGTTTTTCTGCGACAAACTCTCAAGTCCTATGAACGCATATTTGCCGCCGCTCTTTGCGTATAGTTTTAATAATTCAGGGTCTTTTGCCATTGTAATGGACGCCTGACTTCCCCATGTCCTGTTAAGCGGTATAAGTTTTAAAAAAAGTTCCTTTGCATATTTAGGCCTTCCAACTATGTTATCATCCATAAAGAAAAATTCTCTTGTGTCAAAACCTTTTATTTCTTCAATCACCTCATCAATCGGCCTGACCCTAAATTCATTGCCGAAAAATGAAGTTACAGCGCAGTAGTCGCAGTTGAACGGACACCCCCTTGTCGCCTGAAGCGTATTAAAGCCTGATATATACATGCTTCTATCAAGGAGGTCTCTCCTTGGGATTGGCATGTTTTTCATATCGCACAATTTATCCGCGCGGTATTTTGGTTTTAATCCGCCTTTCTTAAAATCTTCAAGCAGTTTTTCCCAGACAAGTTCTGCCTCGCCAATAACAACAGCGTCCGCATGTTTAAGCGCCTCATCCGGCATTGCAGACACATGAACCCCGCCCATTACAACTGTTATGCCTTTTTTTCTAAAATTGTCCGCTATCTCATAGGCGCTCGGCATCTCTGCTGTAAACCCTGTTATGCCTACAATATCTGTTTTTACATTGTAATCAACAGGTTTTGCCCTTGCATCCAAAATTTCCACATCCCAATCTTTGGGTGTAAGCGCTGCAATGGTTGGGAGGTTTAGACGGACAAAACCAGCCTTGCCGCTTTTTGAAACCTTGCCCCAGTAGCCCCGTTCATTTTTTGGAAGTATTAAAAGAAGTTTCATGTGAATATTTAAATTATCAGATGCTATAATTAAAAGCAAGGTATTGCTGCAGGGACATCTTATGTCCCCTCTCCCCTTGAGGGAGAGGGCTAGGGTGAGGGGGTATATGAACTTCTATTCATCCACCAACTTCATATCCTTGCCGTCATAAAAAGGCGTGAATATCACATACGCAACAGAAGGCTCGCTGTCTGTGTTTACAAAGTAGTGCAGCACACCCTTGGGGATAAAGGCAATATCGCCTCGTCTCATAGGGAGTTCATCTTTGCCAAGATGCAAAATGCCCTTTCCCTTTTTCACAATCACGGTCAAATCATGCGTTTCATGGATATGCGGCTTTTCCCTGTCCCTTATTTGAATGATAAAATGGCTTGAATTCTCATTTTTGAAAAGAGGTGTAACTTTTATATTCTCGTCTTCCTCTATAATTACTTCTTGAACTTTACCAATTGCTTTAAAAAAAGGTTATTTACTTATTTTGTCATATGCGATTTTACAAATGTTGCATATTTTTCAAGGCGTTCATAATAAAATTTTTTCCTTATGCTTGGTTGATGAGGAAAAGGAAAAACTTTTCGCTCAAGATAAGTATATTTGGGAGATATAGATTGAAATGGCCCATCTATACTTGTTTTCCAATCAGAATTATATCCCCAATATGTTCTTACTTTTTTATTTTGTGAACTTTTCAAGATAGTTTCTAACAGGGGTTCTCCTAAAGTAATAATGGGAATAGTAGGAAACTGAGCCAATTCTTCTTTCAGCAAATCTAACCAATAAAGCCTATGTTCTCGAAAAATATTTATATTTTTAATGATTGTTGGTGGCTGGATAAAGAAATTTTTGAAGTAATTGGTAGCATAGATATTCTCATCCAAAGTTATATCTAAATACCCACAAATTTTTTCAATGTATCGCTTCAGATTTCCTGATTTATCAAGATTCAGAACTGTTGTAATACTTTTTCTGCTTTGTTCATCTTTTACTGTGAGGTCTTGTCCAAGAATAATTATTTGAATTTCACCTGTTCCGCAAAATACATCAGGAGTAGGATTAGAATCGTCTATTACTGAACCAATTTTGGTATCTGAAAGCAATTTATCCAGAATTCTTTGGGCTTGCTGTTTTACTTTTTCCTTCAATTTTTTCTCCTTAATTGCCCCATTTTGTTGTTATTCTATGTGCCGTCAGGAGTTTCATCCTGACGGCAGTCATTTCATGGATGGCAGGAGGAAACTCCTGCCCCACTAAGTATCAGAGTCAAAACTCCTGCCACCACTAAGTATCTTAAACCCCCGCCCTCTTCTTATGCCAATCTGTTGCCTGCTCGTAAGCAAACGATACTTTTAAAACAGTCTCTTCATCCAAAGGTTTGCCGAGTATCTGCAAGCCGATGGGAAGGTTATCTTTTGTAAATCCGCATGGGATGGATATTCCCGGGATGCCTGCGAGGTTGCAGGAGATGGTGAATATGTCGGAGAGATACATGGTGAGCGGGTCTGCTGTCTTTTCGCCTATTTTAAATGCAGGGGTTGGCGCTGTTGGCGTCAATATCACATCGCATTTTTTGAATGCATCTTCAAAGTCTCTTTTTATGAGCGTCCTGACCTGCGATGCCTTTTTGTAATATGCGTCATAATAGCCTGCTGACAATGAATATGTGCCGAGCATAATCCTTCTTTTTACCTCCGGACCAAAACCATCACTCCTTGTTTTGCGATACATATCAATCAGATTTTTGCTGTCTTTTGCCCTGTGGCCGTATTTAACGCCGTCATACCGTGCAAGGTTTGAACTCGCCTCTGCTGTTGCAACAAGGTAGTAAACTGCGACTGCATATTCTGTATGAGGCAGACTCACATCAATAACCGAAGCCCCTTGCTTTTTTAAAACATCTATTGCATGTTTCACGGATTTTTCTATATCAATGTCAAGACCTTCAATAAAATATTCCTTTGGGATGCCGATTTTCAGACCCTTTACATCCTTTGTTAAAGCCTTTGTATAATCAGGCACAGGCGCATTGATTGATGTAAAATCCTGCGGGTCATAACCTGCCATTGCATTGAGCATTATTGCGCAATCAGTAACATCCTTTGTCATTGGACCTGCTTGGTCAAGGGATGATGCAAATGCAATCATGCCGTATCTTGAAACCCTGCCGTATGTGGGCTTTAAACCCACAATGCCGCATAGTGCAGCAGGCTGCCTGATTGAGCCTCCTGTGTCTGTGCCGATGGATGCAGCGCACTCATTTGCTGCAACACTTGCAGCAGAGCCGCCGCTTGAGCCGCCGGGAACCCTTTCAATATCCCATGGATTTTTTGTTGTGAAGAATGCGGAATTTTCAGTTGATGAGCCCATTGCAAACTCATCCATGTTATTTTTGCCGAGTATTACTGCGCCTGCGTCTTTTAGTTTTTTTATGACATGAGCATCGTAAGGCGGGATAAAGTTAGAGAGTATCTTTGATGCGCAGGTGGTTTTTATCCCTTTTGTGCAGAATATGTCTTTGACTGAAATCGGGATGCCTGTAAGCGGTGTAATGTCTTTATTGGATGCAAGTTTTTTATCAGCCTCTTTTGCCTGTTCAATGGCATTTTCACGGGTTATAGTGATGAATGCCTTGATTTTTCCATCTACTGCATCAATTCGTTTTAAAAAGGTCTCTGTGAGTTCTAAAGAGGTCAATTCTTTTTTCTTTAATTTCTCATGCAATTCATGGATTGTCAGATTGTAGAGTTTCAAAGTTGTCTCCTTTTAAAAAGCAGGTATAGGCATAGGTAGAGGTAGAGATAAAAAATGTTTTCTATCGGTATTTTCTATACCTATACCTCTACCTGTCTCTTACCTGTCTTACTCTATTATTCTCGGCACTTTAAAGCAGCCCCTGTCTTTTTCAGGTGCGTTCATAAGCGCATCATCATTTGAGATAGAACTCGTTGCAACATCATCCCTCAAAACCTTTTTCATAGGCACAGAATGTGTTGTTGGTTCAATGCCTTGCGTATTAACACGGCTTATGTTTTCAACATATTTTAAGATGCTGCCCATCTGGGATGTGTATATATCTTTTTCATTTTCAGAAAGTTCAAGACGGGCTAATAGAGCAGCATGCTCAATGTCTTTTTTTGTAATCGCCATAATATCCCTCCATTTTTTAACGCAAAAAACATTAGCATATGTTTATATCTTTCACAATAAAAACTTGCATTAAGCAAGACTCTTATGTTAGATAAATTTTCTAACTATGCAGCGGGGTTTTAATGAAAATATTGAATATAACGGCAAGGTCTATCATGTGCAGACTGAGGACAGCGGTGTAAAACGGCCTGTGATAACAACAATTGTTTTAAAAGGCGGGGCTATCATTGCTTCCAAACGCACGAGTTATGCTGATATATCCAAATTTGACAAACTTGACGAGGTTGTAAGGGATTTGATGAAAGAACAGCATGATAACATGATTGAAGACCTTAAAAATGGCAGATTTGACAAGTAGGGGGCGAATATAATGCAAAAACCAGCAGACATAGAACAATTGAAAAAATGGGCAAAACAATTGAGGATGGATGTGTTGATGATGCTTAACAAGGCAAAATCAGGACACACAGGAGGGTCTCTATCTGCGGCAGATATTGTAACAGCGCTTTATTTTTATAAGATGAGGCATAATCCTAAAGAGCCGAAATGGGCGGATAGAGACAGGTTTGTGCTGTCAAAAGGACATGCGGCGCCTATTCAGTATGCAGCGCTCGCAAGGTGCGGATATTTTTCTCCGAAGGAACTAACAACATTAAGAAGGCTGGGCACCATGCTTCAAGGTCATCCTGATATGAAGATTACGCCCGGCATTGATATATGCACAGGCTCGCTTGGTCAGGGTCTTTCAATGGCAAATGGGATGGCTCTTGCCTTGAGGCTTGATAAAAGACCTTCAAGGGTATATGCGCTTCTTGGCGACGGCGAGGTTGAAGAAGGTCAGGTCTGGGAGGCTGCTATGAGTTCAGCGCATTACAAACTTGACAACATCTGCGCAATGCTTGATTTTAACGGTTTTCAGATAGACGGGGCAGTAACAGATATAATGAATATTGAGCCTTTAAGCGAGAAGTGGAAGGCGTTCGGCTGGCATGTCTTAATGATTGACGGACATGATATGGAACAGATAATCAAGGCGCTTGATGATGCAGAGACTATAAAAGGCAAACCGACGATGATTATTGCAAAGACCGTGAAAGGCAAAGGTGTTTCAATATTTGAAGGAAAGTATCAGTATCACGGCGTGCCGCCGTCTGATGAGGAATTAAAAAAGTCCATTGAAGAATTAGGTGTTTCAGTAGAAGGCTGGCCGCTT
Source organism: Deltaproteobacteria bacterium (assembly GCA_016234925.1). Lineage (GTDB taxonomy): Bacteria > Desulfobacterota > GWC2-55-46 > UBA9637 > GWC2-42-11 > JACRNI01. Next base: position 16,971 of record JACRNI010000043.1, read on the forward strand.
TTAAAGATTTTGACATCCAATACCTAATGTGATACTAAAAATATTTATACTTTGGGAGAGATGACCGAGCGGCTGAAGGTGCACGCCTGGAAAGCGTGTGTGCATCCAAAAGGTGTACCGAGGGTTCAAATCCCTCTCTCTCCGCCATTAAAGACAGTGATTTGTGACAGTGTCAGTAGAAGGTATTTTTATTTTACTGACACTTACACTAACCACTGACACTGAGTTGTGGTTAGTATTGATAGCTGGGTCTTGCGCAGCGGATATGTTGCGAATCCCGCCAGATCCGGAAGGAAGCAACGGCAGCAACTTTAATCCGGGTGCCGCAAGGGCGCCTAGCTATCAATAGTAACCACGAGAGGCAGTTTAAGAGTTAAGGAGTTACGGAGTTTAGGAGTTAAAATCTCATTGGTTTTCAACTCTTCAACTCCTCAACTCTTCAACTCCAACACTTAAATATGTCCTATCTAGTCCTTGCAAGAAAATGGAGACCTCAGGTTTTTGAGGATGTCATTGGGCAGAGGCATGTTATACAGACCCTTCAAAATGCCATTGCGTCAAAAAGGATTGCGCATGCCTATCTTTTTTCAGGGCCAAGGGGCGTCGGCAAGACGACAATCGCCCGTATTCTTGCAAAGACGTTGAATTGCTCAAAAGGCCCTGCCCCAACGCCGTGCAATGAATGCCAATGCTGCCGCGAGATAACAAACAGTTCTTCTGTCGATGTGCTTGAGATAGACGGCGCATCGAACACCGGCGTTGACAGCGTAAGGGAATTAAGGGAAACCATAAAGTATCTGCCGTCAAGCGGAAGATACAGGATTTATATAATAGACGAAGTCCATATGCTGTCAACCAGCGCATTTAATGCGCTTCTTAAAACCCTAGAAGAGCCTCCAGCCCATGCAATCTTTATGTTTGCCACGACAGAGGCGCATAAGATTCCAGACACGATACTTTCCCGATGCCAGAGATTTGATTTCAAGAGGATACCTTTAAAGGATGTTCAGGCTCAGATAAAACACATAGCCGAATCAGAGGGCATTGAGATAAGCGATACTGCCGTGTATCTTTTGGCAAGGGAATCAGAAGGCAGCATGAGGGATTCCCAGAGCCTTCTTGATCAGGTGATTTCATTTTCAGGCGGTAAAATCTCTGACGCAGATGTTGCCAATGCGCTTGGCATCATGGACAGAAGCCTTTTGTTTCAATTGACCTCTGCAATTTTAAAGAAAGATAATGAAGAATGCTTAAATTTAATTGAAAGTATATACAATTTTGGTTATGATTTAAAAAGGTTTTGTCAGGATTTTCTTGAGCATATAAGAAACCTCATTATTGTAAAGATGGTTAAAGAGGCAAAGGAGATTCTTGACATTCCTGACATAGAGGTTTCTGAACTTCAAGGATTGGCAGGGGGTGTTTCTTTTTTAGACTTGCAGATGATGTTCAATATCCTCTATCGCGGTTACGAGGATATTGCAAGAGCGGCAGCGCCTAGATTTGTTCTTGAGATGACAATCCTCCGCATGACGCATATTGACGCGGTCAAGCCTTTACCAGAGGTTATTAAAAGGCTTGAAGATATGGAGGCTAGGGTTGAAAAAGGCGGTTTAAAGCAATCTGCAGCAGCCAATGTCAATGTCAACACAGGCAGGAATATAGAAAAATCTGAAAACAGCAGGGAGATTTACAGCCCTCCTGCAATCCCTAAACCTGTATTGAAAGGCTCTGATTCAATAAACAATGTATCGCATGTTGTTAAAGAAGGCGAAGGGGATTCATGGAATAGGTTTGTGGCATTTGTCCAAGAGAAACGGCCTGCATTGGCGTCTCACCTTGAATTTGCCTCGCCAATATCAATGGATGACAATCAAGTTTCTTTTAAGGTAAAGGACGGCCACTATTTTACATATCTCATAAATAATAAGGACAATCTTGTTAATTTATGCGAGGATTTTTTTAAAAAGAGGATGGCAGTGAATATTCAGGAAGATAAAGATGCAGTTGCTGCTTTGGCAGATAAAGGCAGGAAAGAGGTTTTGGAAGACCCTTCCCCGATTAAGACCCTCGAGGACAAGGTTATTAAAGATGCCTTAAAGATATTCGGCGGAAGGGTTGTGTAAAGATGTCTGATTACACAGATTACAAAGGCAGATTACGCAGATTAGAAAAGATTGGTTTTAAATCGGTGTAATCGTTTTTAAAAATCTGTGTAATCATTTATAGGGAGGATAGATGTCTAAAAATTTAGGAAACATATTGAGGCAGGCTCAAAAGATGCAGGAGAAGATGGCGCAGGTTCAGCAGGAACTTGCGACAAAGATTGTTGAGGCGTCATCAGGGGGCGGCATGGTTGTCGCTGCTGTGAACGGCAAGCAGGAGGTTATCTCAATTAAGATTGACCCTTCTGTGGTAAATCCGCAGGATGTTGACATGCTTCAGGATTTGATTGCCGCCGCTGTAAACAGCGCTATAAAGAAGTCTCAGGAGATGATGACAGAGGAGATGGGCAAGGTTACAGCAGGTCTCAATATGAATATCCCGGGTTTGTTCTAAAATGTCATATTATGCAGAGCCTATAATGAGGCTTATTCAGGAGTTTTCAAAGCTGCCTGGCATTGGCGAGAAGACAGCAACCCGCCTTGCAGTCCATATTCTCAATTCATCCAATGGTTATGCGGCAGCGCTTGCAAAAAGCCTGATTGATGTAAAAGAAAAGATAAAGGTTTGCAGAGAATGTTTTAATTTGTCTGACAAAGAGATATGTTCAATATGCAGTGATTTGGATAGAAGAGATGATGTTGTATGCGTCATTGAAGGCATAAATGACCTTGCGGCAATTGAAAAAACAGGCGGTTTTAAAGGAAAATATCATGTTCTGCACGGCGTTCTTTCTCCGTTAAAGGGCATAGGCCCTGATGATGTAAAGATAATGGAATTGGTTAAGAAGGTTGAAAAAGGAGATATCAAAGAGGTCATAATTGCGACAAATCCAAATGTTGACGGCGAGGCAACAGCGCTTTATATAACAAAGGTATTGAAATCTTTTAATATAAAGGTTACAAGGATAGCAACCGGCATTCCAATGGGGAGCGATTTGGAATATATAGATGCGGCGACATTAGGCATGGCGATTGAAGGAAGAAGAGAGATGTAAAGATAAAGGGTTCTAGGGGTCAAGGGGTCTGGCAGCCGCAACCTTTACGGTTGCGTTTTATCGCAGGCATAAAGCCTGCGGCTACCTTGAATCCTAGAACCCTAACTCTAATTTCGGAGGTTTTAATGGCAGATTACACTGAAATAAGATGGCACGGAAGGGCGCAGCAGGGCATTGTTACTGCTGCAAAGGTTTTAGCAGAGGCGGCATTATCCAGCGGCAAGTATGTTCAGGCATTTCCTGAGTTTGGGCCAGAAAGGATGGGCGCCCCTGTCAGGGCGTTCAACAGGATTTCTTCAGAGGTTATCAGGCTTCACGGTCAGGTTGCAAATCCAAGCATTGTTTTGATTGTTGACCCAACACTTATAGGCACAGTGGATGTAACAGAGGGAACACCCGATAACGCAGTATTCATTATAAATACCCCAAAGACGGCTGATGAGATGAGAAAGAATATTTCTGTGAATAAAAGCGCAAAGGTTTTTACACTTGATGCAGGTAAGATTTCTGTTGAATGTATAGGCAGGCATATACCAAACACGCCGATGCTTGGTGCGCTTGCAAAGGCAACAGGTGTTGTTTCTGTAGATGCAGTTATAAATGATTTCAAGGAAAACTATGCAAAGAAATACAGCCCGCAGGTTATAGAAGGAAATCTAAAGGCTATAAAACAGGGTTTTGAACAGGTTAGGGAGGGCTAGACGACATTCTTGCGAATGTTGAATTGAAAATTGCAAATTGGAGATTGAAAATTTTAAAATGAAATGCAAACAATTTGCAATTTAAAATTTACAATTTTCATTTTACAATTCTCACGAAGTGAGTAAATGGAGGGCTGATGAAAAAAGGCTGGAAAGAGACGCCCATAAGAGGGATTATACTTGAGGCAGGAAGCGCCCATGAATATTCAACCGGCGGCTGGCGAAAGTTAAAACCTGTTTTTGACAGGACAAAATGTATAGACTGCATGTTTTGCTGGGTCTTCTGCCCTGATTCTGCTGTTATAGTTGAAAAAGGCAAGATGATAGGTTTTGACCTTGAACACTGCAAGGGCTGCGGCATATGCGCAATGGAATGTCCTGACAAGGTTAAGGCAATTACAATGGTTGAAGAGGAAAAAGAAAAGAAATGATGTGATTACACAGATTAAAAGGCAGATTACACAGATAATGATTGGTTTTAATCGGTGTAATCGTTTTTAAAAATCTGTGCAATCAGTTAACATTAGTTAACATAGGAGGCAAAATAATGGCAGCAGAGGCGAAAATTAAATGCAGCGTCGGTCTTACAGGAAACAGCGCTGTTGCATACGCAATGAAACAGATAAATCCTGATGTTGTTGCAGCGTATCCCATAACACCTTCCACAACCATTGTTGAGGAATTCTCTGGTTATGTTGCAGACGGCAAGGTTGATACAGAATTTGTAACAGTTGAGAGCGAACATTCTGCAATGAGCGCATGCATAGGCGCTTCTGCGGCAGGCGCAAGGGTTATGACAGCGACATCCTCACAGGGCCTTGCGCTTATGTGGGAGATGCTTTATATCGCATCGGGCATGAGGCTTCCGATTGTTATGACATGCGTGAACAGGGCATTGTCAGCGCCTTTAAATATCCACTGCGACCATTCTGATTCAATGGGCGCAAGGGATTCGGGCTGGATTCAACTTTATTCAGAGACTGTCCAAGAGGCATACGATAATGTTATACAGGCTGTAAGGATTGCAGAGCAAGAAAATATCTTGCTGCCCGTAATGGTTTGTCTTGACGGATTTATAACAAGCCATTCAATTGAAAATCTGTGCCTCTTGGATGATGATGTTATAAAGAAATTTATCGGCGAATATAAACCAAGCCAGCCTTCATTGTTAGATGTTGACCATCCGACAACATACGGCGCAGTTGCCTTGCCTGATTCATATATGGAGGCTAGAAGGCAGCAGGCTGAAGCAATGACGCTTTCAAAGGATGTTATAATAAATGCTGCAAAGGACTTTGAAAAAATATCCGGAAGGTCTTATGGTTTAATGGAAAAATATAGAATGGATGACGCAGATGCCGCAATAGTAATATTAAACTCTGCTGCTGGCACAACTAAAGTTGCTGTTGACGAGATGAGAAATAAAGGTTTAAAGGTTGGGCTTTTAAAACCGAGGGTCTTCAGGCCATTCCCTTATATTGAAATGGCTGAGGCGCTTAAAAATGTCAAGGTTATTGGTGTGCTTGACAGGGCTGATTCATACACTTCATTTGGCGGCCCTTTATTTACAGAGATCAGGTCAAGTCTGTATGAACTTGACAAGAGACCAAAGATAATTAACAGGATTTTTGGCTTAGGCGGCAGGGATTACGGAGTTAAGGACTCATTAGCAGTATTTGAAGAACTCTTGAAAATAAAGGATATGGGCAAGATTGATAAAGTATATGACTATATAAGTGTGAGGGAGTAAAATAACAATATGGTAGCCGCAGGCTTTAGCCTGCGCTATTTACGCAACCTAAAGGTTGCGGCTACTAAATAACTATGAGGGGATAAATGGCGACATTAAAGGAACTTTCAGAAAAAAAAGAATTATTTTCAGGCGGGCACAGGCTTTGTTCCGGCTGCGGCATACCGCCGATAGTCAGACTTGTTTTAAGGTCAACGGATAACCCAATTGTTGTCTCAACTGCGACAGGGTGTCTTGAGGTAGGCACAAGTATATATCCATACACATCATGGAGGACGCCGTGGATACACAGCGCATTTGAAAACACTGCTGCGACAATAAGCGGCATTGAAACAGCATACAGGGCTTTGAAAAAGAGGAAGAGGCTGCCTGTTGACAAGGATATAAAATTTGTCGCATTCGGCGGCGACGGCGGAACATATGACATAGGGCTTCAGGCATTATCAGGCGCTTTGGAGAGGGGGCATTCATTTTTATATGTCTGCTATGACAATGGCGCATATATGAATACTGGCATCCAGAGGTCAAGTTCAACGCCTTTTGGTGCAAACACAACAACATCGCCTGCTGGCGATATGATTCCCGGGAAACAGGAATTTAGAAAAGACCTTACAAAAATAGTGATTGCCCATAATGTGCCGTATGCTGCGCAGGCATCGCCACACAATTGGAAGGATTTAAACAACAAGGCGCAAAAGGCGTTGGCAATAAATGGCCCGACATTTTTGAATGTTATATCACCGTGTCCGCTTGGCTGGTATTCAAAGCCGGAGGAATCCATAGAGACAGCAAAGATTGCGGTGGAGACTTGTTTTTGGCCCCTCTATGAGGTTGAAAATGGCATCTTAAAAATAAATTACAAGCCAAAGGAAAAAAAGCCGATAGAGGACTGGCTTAAGATGCAGGGCAGGTTTAAACATATATTTAAGCCCGAAAATAAGTGGATGATAGAAAAGTTTCAGGAGCGTATTGATAAGGAGTGGGAAAGGCTTCTTGCGCTGGACGGGAAGCAGGTTTAGAATGATTGCAGCCGCACCCTTTATGTGTGAGAATTAACGCAGGCATAAAGCCTGCGGCTACCTGAATGGAGACACAATGCCGGCAGAAAATCCTTTAACAGTTTTCGAAACAGAGTTTAATCAGATATTATCGGTTCTGGACAAACTTGTGCAGGAGACAAACGCAAGGGTTGCATTTCTTGTTGATAAAGACGGACAGTTAATATCAGCAAGCGGCGAAACAGAAAGCATAGACACAACATCCCTTGCATCGCTTACTGCGGGCAATATCGCTGCAACAAGCGGCATTGCAAAACTTCTAGGCGAGAAGGAGTTTTCCATCCTGTTTCACGAGGGCGAGAAGGACAACCTGCATCTTTCTTTAATCGCCAAGAGGATTATCCTTGTTGTGCTGTTTGACAATAAGTCATCGCTGGGTCTTGTTAGATTAAAGGTAAAAAAGGCATCAGAAGAGTTGAATGAAATATTTCAGAAATTATTGGGCGAGGCTGCTGCAAAGCCAAGTTCTCACGAGACCCTTTTGGCTGAGATTACAGATGATGATATTGATAAACTGTTCCATTAAATAAAATGTCTTTTATAAATTATTCATCAAGAGAGATAAATTGTAAGATTGTATATTACGGTCCTGGTTTGTGCGGCAAGACCACAAACCTGAATTTTATCTATAAAAAGGCAAAGCCTGAATCAAAAGGCAAGATGATTTCCCTTGCAACAGAGACAGAGAGGACGTTGTTTTTTGATTTTTTGCCTCTTTCGCTTGGGGAGATAAAAGGTTTTAAAACAAGGTTTCATTTATATACTGTTCCCGGGCAGATATTTTATGACGCCTCAAGAAAACTTATTTTAAAAGGCGTTGACGGCATTGTCTTTGTCGCAGATTCTCAGATAGAAAGGATGGATGCGAATATAGAGAGTTTTGAAAATATGAAGACAAATTTGAATGAGCAGGGTTATGACCTTGCCAAAATCCCTTATGTTGTGCAATATAATAAAAGGGATCTTTCAGATATTGCATCTGTTGAAGAGTTAAAAGGTTTGTTAAATGTGGGCAGCGTGCCTGATTTTGAGGCAGTTGCTGCAACCGGCATAGGGGTTTTTGAGACATTGAAATCAGTTGTAAAACTTGTTTTGGCTGAACTGAAAAAAGGCGGTTAAAACAGTTTCAAGATACAAGTTGCAAGTAGCGTTGCCCTTTATGGGCAACGGATTCGTCGGGGATAAACCCCGACGCTACTGCAACTTGACACTTTAAAATAGAGGGGGTGAAATTTGAATGTCTGGTATTAGACTAAAAGATAATGAATCTTTTGAAAATGCTCTCAAAAGGTTTAAAAAACAGTGTGAAAAGGCTGGGATACTTTCTGAAATAAAAAAGAGAGAGCATTATGAAAAGCCGAGTGTTAAAAGAAAAAAGAAGACAATAGCAGCAAGAAAACGCGCATCAAAACGGATTAAAAAGAGAGAATATTGATGTCTATTAGAGAAGATTTAGTAAGTCAGATGAATCAGGCTATGAGGTCTCAAGATAAGGCAAGGCTTGAGACCTTGCGGTTTATCCTATCAGCAGTAAAAAACAAAGAAATAGAACTCAAGAAGAGGACTGAAGGCTTGACAGATGAAGAGGTTTTGCAGGTTATTTCCAGCATGATAAAGCAGCGGCTTGATTCTATTGAGCAGTTTAAAAAAGGCGGACGTGAAGACCTTGCGCAGAAAGAAGAGGCAGAACTTGTTATTCTAAAATCCTTCATGCCTCCTCAATTCTCCAGAGAAGAAGTAAAAGAAATTGTCAGCAAGATTGCAAAGGATATAAATGCAAGCGGCATAAAGGATATGGGGCGGCTTATGAAAGAGGTGATGCCGAAGATCGCAGGCAAGGCCGATGGAAAGATGGTAAGCGATGTTGTGAAAGAGGCGCTGGGCGGCGGATAATAGATGTTATCCGCTCACTTTTTTCAATGCCTCTATAATCTCCTTTATCCTTTTTGGCTTTGTTTTCAAAGACGCCCTGTTTGCAATGAGTTTGCTCGTAACCTTCATGATTTCTTCAACCTCAA
>JACRNI010000047.1 GCA_016234925.1 Deltaproteobacteria bacterium
ACAAGATGTGATTTTATGCCCTGTTTCCTTAATTCTTTCAATATATCAAGCGCCACAACATCATCGCCGGCAAATATCACTGCATCAATCTTTGTTTTTGCATCCTTTTTTAATTGGGAGATTGCCTCTTCCATAGTTTTATCCATAAATATATGCGTTTCGCTGACAACCTTACCGCCTTTATTCATCACTGCCTTTCTGTATAGCCCGCCTATTGAAAGAGATGTCTCGTCATCCCTCATGGATGTTATAATAGCATAATTTTTATACCCCAGTTTATCAGCGGCATATTTGATAATCTCTTCTGTTGCGGTCTCATCTGCAAGGCTGTTGCGGAATATAAATTGCCCGCTTCTAGCAATATGTCTTTTGCTCCCTGCTGACATAAATATTACCCTTGCCTCATTTGCCATCCATGTAGGTGCAAATGTTGACCAGCCTGTTGGCGATGCTATGATTGCAACAACCCTTTCATTTATCATCTTCTGAACAGCAGCCTGTGTTATCTGCGCATTGCTCTTATTATCATAATGAATAATCTCTATGTTCATGCCGTCTATGCCGCTTGCGTCATTAAGTTCCTTTGCCGCCAGTTCAGCGCCAGCCAATGTTATAAGACCTGTTTCTGCGTCCTCGCCTGTCTCAGTGCCAATAACGCCGACCTTTATTGTCTGTGGAGTTTCTGCAAGGGAAGGAGGTATTAGAAATGAGAAATGAGAAATAAGAAGCAAAAATAGGAAACATGGAATGGCAGCCGCATCCTTTATGGGTGCGTGACCTTCGCAGGCATAAAGCCTGCGGCTACCTATTTTTTGTCGTCTTATCATCTTTCTTCTCCTCTAAATCTTCTGCGTTCTTTGGCATTCCTAAGATAAAATCCTCTTCAAGCACAAAGACATTTTTTGCATCCGTTCTTTTTGCGAACAAGCCTCTTTGTTTTTTATCCCTTTCGCCGACAATGAGTTCCAATCTGCTTCCTTTTTCATCTGTGATTTTTATGCTCAATCTCGGCTTATTGAGTCCATAGACGGATAAATCCTTTGGCTCTTCATCTGCAAATGCCTTTATCTTTGAGTCCTTAATCTTATAAAGGAGTTCTGTTGCTTTGTTTGAACTTGCTATAAGATTTTTTGGTTTGACAATATGCCATTTCCCTTCAGCAGGATGCTCCACTGCAATTGCCGCGCTGTCCTGCCATTTTATCTCAAAGCCCTTAATTTTAAGCGGCGCAAAATTTATCGCTGTTTTATCCCTTAAATCAAAAACAGTCTTATCTGCCTCTGCCTTAATATCTGCGGTTAATCTGAATATGCGGGGGTCGTCCTTTAGGATTGCGAAGCCAAGATTCATTCCGGGATTTCTATCGCCGAATGTAATTGTTTTTACTATTGGGGCTGATGTTCTGAATGTCGCTGTAAGGCTGGTCGGGCTGTCTATTATGCCCATTTCTTTTAGTTTTTCTTGAGGCTGGTTTTCAAAAAGTATTCCGTCAATCTTTGCCTTAATAACTCCATCAAGGAGTTTTTGAATCGCATCCTTATCACCCATTGCCCTCAAAGGGCTTTCCATATGCCAATCACTGCCTTCTTTTCTTAAAACAATATTTTCGCTTCCTCTGATTATCTGGAATTCTGCAATATCATTGGGTTCAAATGGGAACAGCCTTTTTTTTTCTTCTACTATAACTTTTTTTTCTTCAGCCCCCCTGTCTATCAGGTAAAACGAACCCCCGATAACAGCCATAATAATAATCCAGAACATGGTCTTTTTAAAAAATCTCATTTTCTAAACTTTCGCCTGCTTAAAATCACAATGCCTGCACACAACACTATTGCCGGCATTATGACCACAGGCAGCCAGAATATAATCTTGCCCTGAGCCTTTGTCAAAAGGAGGGGAGTTGCATTTGCCTCTTTTTTTCTTATGGAAATAAGGTCAGACTCTTCTGCAAGCCAGTTCACAGTGTTTAAGAAAAGGTCTTTATTCCCTGCAAGATTGATTTGAGTGTTATTCACAAAATCAGAATCGCCGAATACAACGATTTTTGCAAATTTCTTTTTCTCATCTCCTTGACCCTTGACCCCTAACCCTTGACCCTGTTCTTTTACCTCTACTGCGGCAACGGCTGCAATAGGTATGGGCCCTCTTTTATCCTTTCCATCATTATATTCAGCCGTACCTGCTTCAAGCGCCTTTCTATCCGTCTCTGCCCAGCTTTGCTCACCTGTCATAGCAAGGGGATATACGCCTTTTGACGGGTCTTTTTCAACTCCAACAGATCTGGCAACAGGGAAAAATGTTGCCACATTAAAATCCTTTGTTATTGGATGCTCCTTATCATACATCCCAACAACCGGTGTTAGATAGTTTGCGCCGAATACCTGCGAGAGTTTGTCAATTATAATATCCGCGCCTATATTGAAGCCGTAATCTTTTAAAAATGAAACTGTATTTGGAACAGTGTCAGGGTCAAGCATAAATAATACATTTCCGCCTGCATCAATATAATTCTTAATCCTTTTCAGTTCCTCGGGCAAAATATCTTTTTTAGGCCCGCTTATTATGATAAGATTGGCGTCTTCTGGGACATTTGGAGTTTCCAAAAGCAGGAGTTCCTTTGTTTGATAGTTTTCCTTTTCAATTGCCTCTCTAACAGCCTTGTAACCGGCATTTTGAAAATCTGTGATGTTATTTTCACCATGTCCTTTTAAAAAGTAAACGACCTTTACCTTTTCTCTTGTCGCCTTTAGTATTGCATTTGTAAGTTTTTCTTCAGACTCAAACCCGACAATCTCCTGCTTATCGCCGCTCTGGATAAGGGTTGTTCTGTAGGATGTTATGCCGTGTTTGGACGCAAGACCCGGTTTTTTATCAGGGTCAATGAATTGATATTTGAATCTTGGGGAGTAGTGTGAATATTCCTCCAGTAAATCTTCCATCTGCTGTTTTGTTCTCTCATCGCTTCTATAAAATGCTGTGGCTGTAACATCCTTTTTTAATGAGCGCAAAAGTTTTTGGGTCTGGTCAGAGAGCGTATATCTTTGGCCTTTTGTTATGTCCCATCTAAATTTATACTTCATTGACATCACTGCTGTAAGCGCAATAATGGCAATGAATATACCGACCATTACAGCAGTGTTAAAACCGTATTTTGTTGACCTTTTTGAAATTAAATCCTTTATATCAGAAAAATTTATGTAAAAAGATACGAGAAGCAGAACAAGCCCTGCCCACAAGATGCTTACTGTAAATGTTTCCATTGCGCCTTTTATTAGAAAGGTGAACCCGCCTGCTGCCAAAAGCATCAGTCCTAAAATCCATGTAAATGATAAATATCTTTTCATAATTTAATCTTTAGCCCCAAGTTCCTATTTTTATCCTCTCCACTTGTTTGATTCAAGCGCCCTTAATGTTAAAAACAAAAACAGGATAATAAATATGCCGTAATAAATAATGTCTTCTGTGTCAATAACGCCCTTTGCAAATGCCTCAAGATGCTCAGTGATTGATATGTATGAGATAATCTTTCCGATTGCAGGGTCAGCGAGTCCTACAGAAAAACTGAGCATCCAGAAAAATATGAGCGCGCCGAATGCGACTGTCGCAGCGATGATTTGGTTTTCTGTGATAGATGATGCGAATATTCCGAGCGATATAAAAGATGCGCCAAGCAGGAACAAACCTATATAGCCTGTGATTATTGGACCAACCTCTGGCTGGCCATAAATCATAATAAGTATCGGATAAAGCGCAGTCAGGACGAGCATCAAAAGATAAACAGCAAGGCATGCGAAGAATTTTCCAAGCAGAACCTGCATGTCAGTAATCGGATAGGTTAAAAGGAGTTCTATTGTGCCTGTTTTTTTCTCCTCTGAAAAGAGCCTCATTGTTAAAAGAGGCATCATCAAAAGCATTATCATGCTTATATTTCCAAAGAGCGGCCTGACAACTATCTCTGTTACATTCAGCAAGCCGTATTGTTTTGCAGCCATCGGGTTTATAGTCGCCTGATAACTTATGGTTGCGAATGTCGCAATGATGTTATAAAAAAAGTAACCGCTTATAACAAGGAATATGGTTATGACAACATATGCGATAGGGGATGTGAAGTATGATTTTAATTCCTTTTTAAATATGAGATAAAAATTACGCAATCAAAAAGCCCCCCTTTTTAAAAAAGTTTCAAATATACGGCAAAGTAAAAAGATCCAGATGCAAGGCAGTAGCGTTGCCCTTTATGGGCAACGAATTCGTCGGGGATAAACCCCGACGCTACTGTCTTTTTACGAAGCCGTTACTCTTTTGTTACCAATTTGATAAATATATCTTCCAGACTCATTTCAACAGACCTCATCTCAAGAAGCCCCCAGTTATTTTTAACAATCTGGGGCGCTATCTCTTTTCTAGGGTCTTCGCCTTCTTTTATTTCAATAATGTATTCTGAAACAGAGCCTATTGAAGCCTCTCGTTTTTCAACTTTGCCTATGCCTCTTATTGTCTGCAGGCCTTTCAAGACTGCATTTGAATCGCCGTCAATCTTTAGAAGCAGTTTGTTTCCGCCCTGTATCCTTGATGTGAGATTTTGAGGCGTGTCAACTGCAATAACCTCGCCCTTGTTTATTATTACAACCCTTTGGCATGTCATGCTTACCTCGGGGAGTATGTGCGTGCTTAATATAACCGTCCTCTTGCCTGCCAGATTTTTAATGAGTTTTCTGATCTCTATAATCTGTTTTGGGTCAAGCCCGATGGTCGGCTCGTCCAAAATCAGGACATCAGGGTCGTTTACGAGCGCCTGCGCAAGCCCGACCCGCTGCCTATAGCCTTTTGAAAGTTCGCCAATTAGTTTGCATGATACATCTGACAATGCGCAGTCTTCCATTACCTTTTTGACCCTGTCGCCAATGTCATGTTTTTTTATACCCTTTACGCCTGCTGCAAATCTTAAATAATCAGAAACAGCCATATCGCGGTACAAAGGCACATTTTCAGGCAGATACCCTATGCGCTTTTTTACCTCAATAGGTTCTTCAAATACATTAAAACCAGCAACCGTTGCGCTGCCTGATGTTGCAGGAAAAAATCCTGTAAGGATTCGCATGGTTGTGGTCTTGCCAGCGCCATTAGGGCCTAAAAAGCCAAGTATCTCCCCTTTTTTAACAGAAAAGGAGATGCCTTTTAGCGCCTGATAATTCCCGTAGTTTTTTGTAAGGTTTTGGACTTCTATCATTTGTCGCTTCGCTCCAGACTATCAGTGACAGTGTTTAGTGTCAGTGAATGGTTTTTTTATCTTTTTACTGACACTGTCACTGATCACTCTTTTGGCAGAGGCTTCATAGTTTCATGCACCCCTTCTGCTGTCTTGCCCTTTAATGCTGTTTCAATCTTGCGCTCTTTTACAGGTGTATCAAGTAATTTGAGCATTGCCTTATCGTTTTCAAGGAGTTTTTTCAAATCTTCCTTTCTCCAAGTATCTTCCCAATTTCCAACAATGGCATTCCAGACCTCTGTCATTGCATTTGCCTCAGCATCGGTCATGTAATCAATCCATGCTGTTCCGGGTTTTTGTTTCTCAATAGAGATTAGTTTTTTCATGTTGTGTGTTACAATAATAAACGGGGGCCCGCACCTCATGCAGTATTTTGTAATCTTATCTATGGGATGACACTGCTTGCACTTCGTATATGCAAGTTCCTGAGCCTCTTGAGATGTATATTCAAGATAACCTCTTGACTTCATATACATCAAAACCTTTTCTTTTGAACCGCCGGATATAACCAGTGTTATACCCAGAACTGCAAGGATAAGTGCAAACAGTATATGAAAACTTTTCACTTAAAAATCTCCTTGCTTTATCTCTTCTCTCTTGATGGGGTGAGGGAGGTAGCCGCAACCTTCAGGTTGCGTAATTTCGCAGGCTAAAGCCTTGCGGCTACATAAAAGTAGAAGGCACGACCCTTTTAAAGCCGTGCCTTTATAATACTTTTTCAAATCAACGCAAATCAACACTTGCAGAGTTTGCGGAGGTGCTTGACCATGTCTTTTACTTCATCGGCATTTAATGTGCTTCCGAATGGAGGCATTGTAGTTGACTTGCTTGTTGCAGCGCCGCCGTCCTTAATAACATTTTCTATGTCCGCATCTGTCAATTTTTTCATATCCTCTGGATTTGTGTGGTTCCTTGGCGTAACAGGCAGGTCTTTTGAATTTATGCCATCCCCTTTACCGCCATTGCCATGACACTGGGCGCAATACCATTTGTAATTCTCTTCAGCGCTTGCAGCAATTGCATTAAACCTTGTGAATGTCAATGTGATTAACACAGCAAAAATAAAAGCAAATATTTTTTTCATAAGCAATCCCTCTCCTTTCATGTATGGCATAAGGTTTAAAAAAAGTTTTTATCTATGCCATCATAGTGTCTATTTGAATGTAGTTACATACTGGGAAATACCCTTCATTTCGCCGTCGTTTATGATATTTTCATATACCGGCATTCTTTTAACAGGGATGAATGCCTTCGGGTTTTTAAGATATGCGTATATCCAGTCTCCCTGAAGCCTTTTCCCTGCATCAGCAAGACTCGGCCCTGTTAAACCGCCGACAACCTTGTCTAGTTTTTTGTATTTATGACATGAAAAGCAACTCACCTTTTTTTCAAATGCAAGTTTGCCTTGAATATTGCTCTGACCTTCCTGAACCGCGCCTGTCTGCACATCCTTTGATGTCAGTGTCATCAGGTAATCTGCTACATCGCCAGCCTCTTTTTTTGCAAGTTTCGGGTGGTTTCCGGGATTTGTCTTTTCTATGGAATTGTATTCAAGAGGTCTTATTGCCTGTGGATTTTCCATCCATTCTCCAAGCCATTCCTTTTTGAATTTGCTTCCAGCAAACCATAGGTCAGGTCCTTTTTTCTTTAACTTGTCTTCAAATGTCTTTTCTGCTGCAGGTCCTTCTGTTTTATGACAGTCCCCGCACTTCTTTCCTGCAAAAATCTTTTTCCCTTCATCTGCGCTTGCATTTGCATAACCTGTGTAAATGCAAGCCAATGCAACTAATAAAACCATAATGCCTGCTGCCTTGAAAAACTTTGAGATGCTCATGTTTTTAACTTTCTCCTTTCTTATTAAAATTTGAGATTTGATATATACTACTACACATAAAACTTTGTCAAGGATTTTGTTGACACCGTAAAATAGCGATTAAAAACCTCGCTATTTTACAAACCTGCGATTTGGCTGCCATACTTCGTTATCGGCCAATTTTTACTCCTCACCGTATCGGTGAACATACGGCTCGTCGTAAAAATCGTCCGCTGCCTAGTCTGGCAGGCAACTTGCAGGTTTCCCCAAAAATCAAAGTCTATTTTTGGGTTGACAACAGGATTTTGTTGCAGGTTTTTGCTATGAGCAATATAGAATTTTATAAAAATTTTGTCAGGCATGTGTGGTGAAAATGAGAATATATATTTATGCTGTTGTGTTTTAAATACAATCCATAAAGGAGGTTATCGGCAATGTTAGATAAAGTTAGTTAGTGCAACCGATTGTATTTACTGGTATAATAATATTCCAGCAAGTGTGGCATATTATTTGCTTATGCCTTATATAAACTTATATCATTAAAGAGGGATTTGTGCCAAAGCAAAGAACATTAAAAGGGGTTGCAGCCTGCAGCGGTATAGGACTTCACAGCGGCAAAAAGGTGAATATCAGAATTCTGCCTGTTGATGAAGACAGCGGTATAACATTTGTTAGAACTGATATTTCCGGCAGACCTGCTATAAAGGCAATATCAGAAAATGTTGTAGATACGCGGCTTGCAACAACGTTAGGAAACGGCAGAGTTACTATTTCAACTGTAGAACATCTTTTGGCTGCATTTTATGGTTTAGGCATAGATAATGCGGTAGTTGAGGTTGATTCTTGTGAAATACCTATAATGGACGGCAGCTCAGCGCATTTTGTTAATCTTATTCAATCTACTGGGATTGAATTTCAGAAAAAAGATAAAAAATTTATTGTCATAAAAAAACCTATAAAGGTCAGGGACGGCAGGAAGGTTGCATTGCTTCTTCCTTCTAAAAGTTTTAAAATAACATATTCTATAAGTTTTGAGCATCCATTTCTAAAAAATCAATCGCTTTCCACCATCTATTCCGAGTCTCTCTTTAAAAATGAAATATGCGATGCAAGGACATTTGGTTTTTTAAAAGAGGTTGAATGGCTGCGCTCTCAGGGGCTTGCCATCGGCGCCTCTCTGGAAAATGCAATTGCCATAGGGGATACAAAGATTATCAATAAAGAGTGCATGAAATACCATGATGAATTTGTAAGGCATAAGATTTTGGATTGTATAGGGGATATGTCTCTTCTTGGCGCTAATATAATCGGACATATCATGGCAAGCAGGTCCGGACATTGCCTTAATCAAAAACTTGTTAAAAAGGTTATTGAAAGCCCGTCCAGATGGACTTACGCAACAGAGGTTCCTTCCCTGCCGGCAAATCAGGAGAATTTCTTTCCTGATATTGAATTAAGCCCTGCCTTTTGTTATGCGGCATCATAAATAAACCTTTCAACCAAATAATATTGATTTTTAAATAATGGTATAGTATAAATTACTCGCCAATTATCAACCCGAAAAATGCATTTGCCAAAATACAATTGGCATTTTTCGGGTGCAAACGCAAGATTTGAGCCAAAGACTATAGGTCAGGCTTCCAGCCTGACTTAAATTTCCGAAATAGAGTTATAGAGTTGAGGTTCGTCTCTGCAATATAATCAAGTAGATGAATAAGTTCATAAACATATGAGACAGAAATAGGATATAAGAGAGGGGTAACTTTTGATATTAAGGAGGAGCCTCTCAATGAAAGTATTCAGCATAGCAAAAGGTTTTCATCAGGTTA
>JACRNI010000048.1 GCA_016234925.1 Deltaproteobacteria bacterium
AAAGGATAAACTTATTACACGCAGGTTTCCGTCAAGGCTTGCAAACTGGCTTATCTCAAAGGTTACAGGGGTTTATCTGCATGACTACGGCTGCACGTTAAAGGCATACAGGAAAGAGGTTGTAAAAAATATAAAACTCTACGGCGAGATGCACAGGTTCATACCTGCTGTTGCAAGTTGGCTCGGTGTTTCAATAAAAGAGGTTGTGGTAGCGCATCATCCCCGGAGATTTGGGAAGTCAAAATACGGCATATCCAGAACACTGCGGGTAATGCTTGACCTTGTAACCATCAAGTTTCTTCAGAGTTTTTCCACTCGTCCAATACATGCATTCGGCCCGGCAGGATTGGTATTCGGGATTTTTGGATTTTTAATCTCTTTATACCTTGCTGTTGAAAAGATTATTTTTGGTTATGATATTGGAGGCAGGCCGTTGCTTCTCTTGGGCGTGCTTCTCATAATATTAGGCGTGCAGTTTATTATTATGGGGCTTCTTGGAGAGATGCTGGCAAGGGTATATCACGAATCTCAAGATAAGCCGATATATACTATAAAAAAGGTTCTTAATAATTCACGCTGAAAAACACCCATCTGCTGTGTTGTCGCTGCGGCTTCTGCACTCAACATACTACAAAGTATGCCTCGTTTGAAGCCTTGCTCCGCCTTGCATCTGGGCTGTTTTTGAGCGTGAATATTGTTGAATTAAGGTAAGAATTTATGAACATCAAAAAATCTATTTCTTTAATCTTAAAGATACTTGTGAGCATCTCCATTCTTATTATCCTTTTTAGAAAGGCAGACATGGGAAAGGTTTTTGCAATTATACGCTCTATGGATGTTTTAATATTCATAGCAGTAATATTTTTATATGCAGCAACACAGGTTGTATCAACATACCGCTGGTCTTTATTCCTGCCAAAGGCTGGGATTGATATGCCATTTTTAAAACTCACTTCGCTTTATTATATCGGCATGTTCTTTAATATCTTCCTTCCAACAGCAATAGGCGGAGATGTCGTGAAAAGTTATTATCTTTATAAATCCTCGGGAAAGGGCGGCAACTCCCTTGCATCTGTATTTCTAGACAGGTTTACAGGTTTTTTTGCCTTGGTTATTATTGCATCTGTCTCACTCATCTTT
Organism: Deltaproteobacteria bacterium; assembly: GCA_016234925.1. Taxonomy (GTDB): domain Bacteria; phylum Desulfobacterota; class GWC2-55-46; order UBA9637; family GWC2-42-11; genus JACRNI01. The sequence continues at coordinate 1,141 of JACRNI010000048.1, forward strand.
GGGTATAAATATGTAAAGGATACATATGTCCCTGTTTTTGTTATAGCGCTTGCATCCATGTTTTTTTTGTCAAGCCTTATTTTATGGAACAAGGGATTGCATAACTGGGCGCTTGCAATAATCAGCAGGATAAAACTATTCGGAGTAAATGAAAAGATTGAGTCGCTTTATCAATCTGTCATGCTTTATAAAGGCGAGCCAATGGTTCTTTTAAAGGCATTTGGAGTATCATTTGTTGTGCAGTTCATGAGCATTTCCATATTTTATATAATATCAAAAGGTCTTGGCATGACTGTGCCTATGGGATATTTCTTTCTCTTTGTGCCGATTGCTGTATCCATTTCAATGATACCGATTTCTCTGTCTGGGCTTGGTTTAAGAGAAGGCGCATTTGTATATCTGTTTGCAAAGGTCGGCGCGACAGATGCGCAGGCAATCAGCGTCTCGCTTGCTGCATTCGCAGCAATGGTTTTGCTCGGACTGGCGGGCGGCATTGAATATATAAGGCTTGGAAATGTAAAAGAAGGTTCGGAGTTAAAAAATTAAAATAGGAGATGATATGAAAGATTACACTGATTATAAAGGCAAATTACACAGATTAAAACAAAGTAGTAGTCTTAAATCTGCGTAATCGTATTTTAGAAATCTGTGTAATCAATTTCTTTCATGGGAGGGATGCATGACTATTGATAAGGAATTGCTGGATATACTTGCATGTCCAAAATGCAAGGGTGATATAAAATTGACGGAAAAAGGCGACGGTTTGATATGCGATGCATGTAAACTTATGTATCCTGTGAAGGATGATATTCCTGTAATGCTGATAGCCGAGGCGATACAGATATGACGGCTTTGTAAAAAGTCCAGACCCATGACTTTGTCATGGGTGCCCCCTGCGTTGTCGCTGCGGCTTCTGCGCTCAACATACTACTAAAGTATGCCTCGCTTGAAGCCTTGCTCCTCCTTGCATCTGGAACTTTTTACTTTGCCGTCTTTTTTGAAAATTTTGTGGCAGTGCGTAGTGCGTAGGTTGGGTTGCGTTTTTCAACCCAACGATTTATTGCAATGGTTTGTTGGGTTTCGCAAAGCTCAACCCAACCTACACGGCTTCGGTCGTGAGAATTCTTTTTTTGGATTGCGAATCGTAGACCCAGTTCTTGTCTATGAAGACAGCTCTTACACGGCGTGCCTTCCGAAAATAGACAGCCCAGATGACAGCAAAGAAGGCCGTTATGAAATCAAAAACGATTCCGGTATCTTCTTTGAACCATACGAGATCAATAGCGATTGAAGCAATGCTCGCGACAACCAGCGCAATGAGGGTCCAGCGAAGGAAGTTGAGATTTGCTTCGGATCTACGAAACAACAGTATCGTTGCCGCAGAGACTTCAACGAGTTCTACGACGAGGACGGGAACGACACTAAGGAAGAACATTACATAGAGGAGTGCATTGTCCCAGTTGCTTGGTCTTAGATTCGATATGACTTGTGGCACGAAGAACAGCGAAAAGAGCAGGCTCAGATACACTTGCAGGTAGAAATACAAGAGCCAACCACCGATTGCGCGCCGCCTGCTCAGGTATGCAATGGCGAAAGCTATGAAAAGACCCGAACCGGCTGCCGGCGACTGATGGGTGTCAGCGGACGCCGCTAATACTGAAGTGGCCTGTAGAAGCACGATGGCCATCACAAGCTGCGCAATTCTGTTCATGCAATCCCCCCCGAGACACATAATGTAGAGTTAAGCGGCTAAAGGCCGCTTGAACGACTTGTTAGACTATATTAAATTTGCTCATTCCGCAAATAAAAGGAGAATATCAACATGCTTTTTAAAAATAGCTTTCTGGTCAACAGACGGAGTAGATTCCTGATTAAAAGGTCGAGCTTGTATTTCTGCATCGTTTATTTTATTGCAATAATCTTTATATTTAACCCAAGCAGTGTCCAGGCTGGTAACTTTTTTAGAATTGAGATGGAACCGCAATTTATAAATAGCAACTTGCATTTGAGGCATCTTGTCATGGAGAACGTGCCAACTATTCTGAGGCCAGTTAATGGGTTCTGGATACATCCCTACGAGTATTTCATGGACAGTTTCAACAAAAGCAATCTTGGCAGCTCTTTCAAGCTGGAATTTGACAGCGGAATAGGCTCCGAGAATAGCAAACCCTCCTCCGATGATAGCTCCAAGAAGAGTAGCAGCAGAATCGGTCATTTTTTGTTCCTTGTTTTATGCTTCGCTATTGGGATAATTCCATCAATTCTAATTGTAAATTATATGTGTCCTTTTAAATTTCATAAGTCTAACAAGTTATTAGATAGACCTTTCCAATATCCCAAAAGGGATGTTGGTCATAAGTTTATTGAGCTATATCACACAGATGCATGGGTGTCAATTTAAAAACGGCTTGATGCAAAAACAACTCAATTAAAACTTCTTTTTTCTCTTATTCTATGCTATCTTATGATTGCTTTTAAGCCTTATATATTATGCAAAAGATTTCCGTTACCATCATAGCCCTCAACGAAGAAGAAAATATCAGCGCCTGTCTTGAAAGCGTAAAATGGGCTGATGAAATACTTGTCTCAGATTCCGGCAGCGCTGATAAGACTGTTCAGATTTGCAAGGAATATGGCGCAAAGGTTTTCATTGATGAGTGGCATGGCTTTGGTAGGCAGAAGAACTTGATTGCAAGCAGGGCAAAGAACAACTGGATTTTGAATATTGATGCAGATGAAAGAATAACACCTGATTTAAAAAAAGAGATAGAATCGGTTTTGAATAGAGGCTGCTGCGAGGGATATAATATTCCACGCAAAAATTTTTTTGGCAATAAGTGGATAAGGCACTGCGGCTGGTATCCTGATTATAATCTCAGACTTTATAGAAAAGATAAGGCGCGATTTAATGAAAGAAATGTGCATGAGGCGGTTCAGATAAATGGAAAGGTTGGCTGTCTTAAAAATCCATTGGAGCATTATACATATAAAAACATAAGCGATTATCTAAAGAGGATGGACAGATATTCAACCCTTGCAGCAGAGGAGATGTTTAAAACAGGGTTCAAGGGTTCAAGGGTTCAAGGGTTTAAGGGGGCAAGGGTTCGAATGGTAGACCTGACCTTAAGACCGTTTTTTACCTTCTTAAAGATGTTTATCTTGCAAAAGGGTTTCATGGAAGGCTATACAGGACTTGTCCTGTCAGGCCTTTATGCATCATATACATTTTCAAAGTATGCCAAACTTTGGGAGATGTCAGGGAAAGATATTGACCGAATTTAAAAATATAGAAAAAATCCTCATCATAAAACTTCGTCATATCGGTGATGTGCTTTTGACGGTTCCTGCTATCAGGGCTGTGCGGGAGACATTTCCCCGCGCGTATATAGCAGCGCTGGTCAATAAAGGCACGGAGGAGATGTTGAGCGGCAATCCCTCATTGGATGAGGTTATCGCCTTTGACAGGGGAATGTTAAAATTTCCCTTTTATAAAAGGGTGAAAAGTGAGATACAATTTGCAAACCGGATACGAAGAGCGGGTTTTGACATGGCGATTGATTTAACCAGCGGCGACCGGTCTGCGATCTATTCATATATAAGCGGCGCGCGGTACCGGATAGCCTTTGACCCTCAGAAAAGGGGATTTTTGGGGAAATCGTTGTTTTACACTCACCTCGGCAAGAAGTTAGAAGGCAGAAACCATATTGTTTTGCAAAATCTCCATTTGGTGAGACAATTCGGCATGGATACATCCGATTTAAGTGTTGATATCCATATTCCCCAAAATGACGAGGAGTTTGTCCATAAGATTTTAGAAAAAAACGGCATCTGGCAGAAGGATCGTTTTATCCACATCCATCCCACGGCGCGCTGGCTATTCAAGTGCTGGAGAGATGAATATATGGCGGAGATAATGGATTTTTGCGAAAATGAGATGGGGATAAAGGTTGTTGTCACATCAGGCACGGATAAGAAAGAGACAGACAAGATAAACAACATTCTGGGGATGGTAAAGTCATCTCCGGTAAATTTGGCCGCTCTGTTGACATTGAAGCAGCTTGCTGCGGTGAGCAAGCGGGCAACGGTCTTTTTCGGTGTTGACACCGCGCCAATACACATTGCCGCAGCAACAGGGACGCCGGTTATCGCCCTGTTCGGCCCGACAGGTTCTTATGACTGGGGGCCGTGGGATAATAACTACAATGCGGAATGCGGAATGCGGAATGCGGAATTGGAAAAAACATATTCAAAACAAAACGGTGTGCGGGTATTGGGAAAGCATATTGTTATAGAAGAACCTATTGATTGCAAACCTTGCAAGAAAGGGAGTTGTGAAGGGATTTTGCTGCGGGAATGTATGGATATTATAAAACCAGATAGGGTAAAACAGGCTATAGAAACCGTTATATTACATCGCAAGAATAGCATGGCTGTTCAATGACTCTTAACAAAGAAGAAATAAAGAGAATACTCGTGATACGGCGCAACAGGGTCGGCGACATGATATGCGCCATTCCGCTTATCAAGACATTAAAAAAAGAATTCCCTCATGCGCGCCTTGTAGTTCTCGGAGAAGAAGGCAATACCGATATCCTGAAGGGTGTGTGGTGCGTGGATGAGATATGGACATATCGGAGCGGCAAAGGTTTGTTCAGAAATAAATATCTCGGCTATCTCCGGTTTCTGATAAAAAAGGAGATGGATTTTGATCTGGCAATAGGGGTAAAGCCGGGGTTCAGTTCATTGCTGGCGTTTATTACCCTTATGAGCGGCGCGCGATATCGCATAGGCTGCCGACTGAAAAAATGGCATATTCTGAATTTCTGTTACAATCGGCCTGTCAAAATAAATACAGCGGAAAAAGCGGAGCATCAGATTGAGGCGTGTCTGAATCTTTTGAAGGCTGTTGATATCCATGAGCCTGTCAGGGATATTGGCTTTGAAGTTGAGCGGGATAAAATCGTTTTTGCCGAACAATTTTTTGATGCCCACAAAATAAAAAAGGGAGAACGTGTTGCGGTGTTTAATGTCAGCAATAATCGCTCCGTGAATCTCTGGGCAGAGGAGAGATTCGCCGAAGTCGGGAGATTTATCACCGGCAAATATGGCGGCTGGTGTGTGATAACCGCTGCTCCCGATGATGCGAGAAGGGCTCATAAAATCTGTACAATGATAGGAGCAGGGGCGGTTTTCTGCCGTACCCCTTCCATCATGGATTACGCGGCAATCATAAAAATGAGTAGATTCCTCCTCTGCTCCGAAGGCGGGGCAATGCATGTTGCAGCGGCGCTGAATGTTCCGATGATAGCGCTTTTTGGCAGGAATAATATTGATCATTGGCTGCCCTATTCTCAGGAATATACGATTCTTTCCGGAAAGGACGGCGCTTTTTCCATTTCCAGCGATGAGGTTATTCAATCCATACGAAAGAGATTTGCGGTGATATCCTCCCTTACCTCATGAAATCGAGATGAAAAAACTATCTATTCTTCATACAGAATCATCAACAGGCTGGGGAGGTCAGGAAATAAGGGTTTTGACAGAAGCGGTAGAACTCAAAAAGAGAGGCTGCCGGGTTATTATTGCCTGTCAATCTGGAAGCCAGTTGTCTAAAAGGTGCAGGGATGCAGAAATAAAAGCAGTTGAGATTGGGATGAACAGAAGTTTCAGCCCATCAGCCTGCTTTAAGATTTACAAACTTATTAAACAGGAAAGGGTAGATATTGTAAATACCCATAGTTCTAATGACAGCTGGATAGCATCTGCAGCAGCAAAAATGGCAGGGATAAAAATTGTCCGCACCCGGCATATTGATGTGCCGATATCTAACAATCCATTAAATTTTATTTATAGACTCCCTGATAAGATAATTACAACCAGCGAAGCAATAAAGATTCGGCTTATTGGGAATGGGGTTCAAGAGGGTAAAATACATTGTATCCCAACAGGGGTGGACTTATGCAGGTTTAGACCTGCAGCCGGCAGAGAGGATTTAAAGAGGGAATTGGGGATATTGAACCGCTATCCTGTTGTAACCAACGTTGCTGTTTTGAGGAGCTGGAAAGGGCATTCTTTTCTTTTCCGCGCTGTCAGTGATGTTATTAAATATTTTTCAGATGCTGTTTTTTTGATTGTTGGAGACGGGCATCAAAGAGAGGCTTTGGAAGGATTGATTGATGAATTGAATATAAAATCAAGTGTTATTATGACCGGGCATCGGGATGATGTACAGGACATTCTAAATATTACAGACCTGTTTGTGCTTTCATCTACAAAATATGAAGGCATCCCTCAGGCACTTTTGCAGGCAATGGCAGCAAATGTTCCTATTGTATCTACAAATGTAGATGGAGTAAAAGATATTATAAAAGATATGGAGACAGGCATTATAGCAGAGCCTTCTAATCCCGGGTCCCTTTCTGAAAAGATATTATATGCCTTGCGTAATATAGATAATATCAGAACTATGGCTGACAAAAGCAGAAGATTGGCAGAGGGGTATTATAGTTTAGATAAAATGGTAGATAGATTGGAAGAACTTTATGGCGAATTAACTGCGATTAAATAAAAAGATGCTGTATAGGGGGATTATATGCTTAAGATAAAAGAAAAACTGAGTTTTGCTGCAGGGCATCTGGATGTTATAGGGTTGTTTCTTGTTGCCATTGCCCTCCCGCTTTCTGAGGGTTTAAAGAATATAGGGATTGCAATTGCCTTTTTGGGTTTTATCTTAAATCTATATTATAAAAAGAAAAGCATTATTATTACGCCATTTGGATGGGGGCTTATTGCTATATTTTTAAGCGGCTTGATATCAACGATAGTTGCACTAAATAAGTCTGCAAGCGTGAAGGGTTTATGGGATATATCGCGGTACAGCCTCCTCTTTTTTATAGCGGCAAATTGTATTGATAAAGAATATAAAATAAAGGTTCTTCAGTGGGGACTGCTCCTTTCATTAGTCGCAGGAGGGCTATGGGGGATGGTTGCCATTCCATGGGGAAAACCTCTAGAGATACTCTCATTGGGTCAGTTTAATCATACTGGCATATACATAGCGATAATGCTTTCTATGACCTTAAGCATCCTTATATTTACCAAAAACTTTTTGGAGAAGATTTTTTCAATCTGCATATTTTTAATCCTCCTGATAAGTTTATTTCTCACCACATCCAGAGGGTCCTTTGTCGGATTTGGAATGGCGATGGTAACAATCCTTGTATTCTATAAGTCTCCTCTAAAAAATCGTAAGGCACAAATCCTTTTATTGTTGTTGTTCATTGGTATAGGGGGCTATTTTTATTCACCCCTGAATGTAAAAACGGGAAGTTTTGACAGCAACAGATTTAAACTCTGGAAACTATCTGTAAAGACCTTTCAGGAGCATCCCATTGCCGGTATTGGATTAAATAATTATTACCTTTCAGGGCATGAATTTGCAGGGTTCCGCCATGCCCATAATCTCTACCTGAATACAGCTGTTCAGACAGGGGTGATAGGTCTTACAGCCCTTGCAATTACTATTGCAGGGGCGTTTTTGGTATTGCAGAAGACAAAGACGTTAAAGGAGGCAGAAGGCATTCGTCAGATTTTGTGGTTTAGCGCACTGGGGGCATATGCAGTAGTATTGGTGTCAGGATTATTTAACACAACTCTGCATCATGAACACGGGATGCTGTTTACTATGCTCTTTGGCATGTTAGTATCCTGCAGTAGATTTGAAGATAGTTAATCAGTAATTTTGGCACAATACTTTTTTTAATACGATCTGTATCAGTTTATGCCCAATAAAATCTTATTAAATATATTAAAAGGCACATTTAGGTTAATATATTGCTTTGATAGGCGGAAGCCGGATTTTAAGCCTTCAGAAGTTTATAATATCCTCATCATCAATACAACTGCTATAGGTGATACGCTCCTTTCAACCCCTGCGATAAGGGCTATAAGGCAGGGATTTCCTGATGCGAGAATTGCAGTCCTTGCCAGCAATGCAGCAAAAGAGGTTCTATTAAACAATCCAAATATAAATGAAATCATTGATTATCCAGGAAGGGTAGATTTCTTTTATATTTTTAAGTTGCCGGGGCTTTTACTGAAAATAAGGAGGGGTAATTTTGATCTGGTTGTAATCATGCATGCAAATGACCCAGATGCTGCACCTTTGGCATATCTATCAGGCGCATCTCACAGAATGGGCTGGAAGGAGAGCAGATTAGCCTTTCTTCATACAATGCCTGTCAAAACAAGGGTGGCAGGGATGCATGTAATTGATATAAGGCTAAAAAACCTTGAGATTTTAGGCATCAAGGCAGATAATAGGAGGACAGATTTCTTTTTGTCTGACAAAGAAAAAAAATGGGCAGAGAGATTTATAGTTGAATCGGGATTCGAAAACAAAATATTTATTGGCATTCATCCTTTTGGGAGCAAGATCAACAAGTGGTGGCCATCTGCTAATGTAATAGAATTTTGTAAAATGGTAGAGGAAAAACATGGCTGGTGGGTTATTATCTTTGGAGGAAAGAAGGAACATCCTTTTGCCTTAGATATGATTAACAAAACAACAAATGTAATATCTGCTGCAGGGAGATGTGGTATAAGAGAGTCTGCTGCATTGATAGAAAGGTGCAGGGTCTTTATTTCCACTGACAGCGGTCCTATGCATATGGCAAATGCATTAAACATCCCTTTGATTGCCCTGTTTGGTCCCGATGATCCAATGGGCACAGGTCCCCTTATGCAGCCTTATGAAATTATCCAGAAAAATCTTTCATGCATTCCATGCAGGTTAAAAACATGCGATAGAGGCATTGAATGTATGCAAGAAATAACAGCAGAAGATGTAATAATTCCGATGGAGCGCCTTTTGAAGAATAAAGGAGCAATTGTTGTTTAAAACAATCAGAGATTATTTTAACCCGCATGATATTTACAGGATTCTAAAAAAGGCAGAGCGGTCGGGGCACAAAAGATTTTTGGTTGTCTGGAACCGCGGACTCGGCGATGTTGCGCTTGGGTTGTATACATTTATAAAAAAGATAAAAGAACATATCCCTGATGCAGAGATTACCTTCATAACACGGCCTGACCTTTTAGAGGCATTTTACTTTCTTGAAGGTGTCATGGCAATCGCTGTCCCTTGGTGGAAGCGGGGGGACAGACTTCGTCGTCTGGACGCGATAGATGCACTTAAGAGGCTCAAAATGGATGCGGATTATGATGTGATTATTGAAAAGATAGACCCTACCAAGCATCTCAAGGAGCAGATTGGCAGAATTGTCCCTCGCCTTATCTGGAAGGATTTTTATGATGATTTGCATAAAAGATTTGATGACATCTTTTTCATTGCTAAAGGCAAAAAGATAATAGGGGCGCATATTGAAACTGAAACCCAGAGGTTCTATGGATATAAAAAAGACTGGGATTTAGAAAAGTGGAAAACCCTTTTTGATATGCTTAAGAAGGGAGGTTTTTTTATTGTCCTGTTTGGTTTAGAAAAAAAACATGGATTTGAAAATGATAGGATAATAGATTTGAGAGGCAAAACAACCCTTCTGGAGTGTTTGTCTATAATAAAGAATAGGTGCAATGTATTGCTTGCACCTGACAGCGGCATACTCTCCCTGACATATTATATAGACAGCACATTTCCCATTGCTGTTGTCTCGCTCTGGGCTGATTCGGCTCAAGGGGTGCTAAAACAGGCCGTTGCATCACCTAACAAAGGTTTAAAACATATGCCAATCATCGGTAAAGACGGTGATATATCCAGAATTACTCCTGAAGAGGTTTATGAGACTATTGAAGCGGTCTTTAAGGAGACATCCTAATAGAGATTTTAATACACTTTTAAAAGTAATGGAATTCGGGGTAGATACATTGAATATCGGTCTCATAAGAATGCGATACACCCCTTACGGCGGGGCAGAGGTTTTTGTTTCCAGATTTATTGATGAACTTATTAAGAACGGCCACACATGCCATGTATTTGCAAGGGAGTGGGATATAGACTCACGACTCACGACTCACGACCCCTGCTTAAAGCCTACAGGGGCAGGCTCACGACTAATATTTCACAAAGTAAAGACATTTGGTCCTTCATTTCTGCGGTTATTGTCATTTGCGCTCAACTCATACTTTGCTGTTAGAAAGGCGCAACTTGATGTTATTGTAAGTTTTGACAGAACCTTATATCAAGACATTTACAGGGCAGGGGACGGCTGTCATAGAGAATGGCTGATACAGAGAGAAAAGGCATGGGGCATGGGGCATGGGGCATGGGGCAGAAGAACAATAAAAAAAATTATAACTTTTTTGAATCCACTTCATTTTACACTCCTTTATCTTGAAAAAAGGCTTTTTAAGAGCAAAAGATTAAGGTTTGTAATTGCAAACTCAAACCGCGGCAAGGAGGATATAATAAGGCATTATAAATTGCCTGAAGAAAAGATTTGTGTTATCTACAATGGCATTGATATAAAGAAATTTGACCTGAAAGGAAAAGATGAATTAAGGCGCGCTTTTAGAAAAAGGTTTAATATATCAGATGATGCAATTGTCTTGCTTTTTGTCGGTTCGGGTTTTGAGAGAAAGGGGCTTGGATTTCTTATGAATAGAAAAAGATGTAATCTTTGCAGGGCCTTTAAAAAGTGTAATAGATTGTTATTATGCAGGTGATATATTTTGTCTCCCATCTATTTACGAACCTTTCAGCAATGCCTGTCTTGAGGCAATGGCAGCAGGACTTCCTGTTGTAACATCAAGGATAAACGGGGCATCAGAGATACTTGCAGATAAAGAAGACGGGATGATAATTGAAGACCCTGCAAATCCCGAAGAGATTACTGAAAAGATAATACCTCTTCTTGATATTGATAAAAGGAATAAAATGGGTGAAAAGGCAAGAAAAAAGGCGGAAGATTATACAATAGAAAAAAATGTTGAAGGATTTTTAAAGAAGATAAATATAATAGGGGGTGTATAAGAACCATCAAAATAAATTTCCCCCTTGACACCCTATATTTATAGACTATACTTATGACAAAATCCATTTAAACAAAGGATGATAAGTTTATGAAAGACTTAACTTGTTTTAAAGCAGGGAAAGGATTTTCAGTTTTCCTGCTAATCACCCTTTTGTTCATTCTTTTAGCAAACCCCACCTATGCAGACACGCAACTAAAGACACAAGACATAAAACCCAAAATAGCAAAACTCAATATCCCATTTATCTTAAATCAAGGGCAGACACATGAAGATGTAAGATTCTATGCAAACACATTTGGAGGAACTGTATTTGTAACAAAGGATGGAAGTGTGGTTTATTCAATTCCTAAAGATGAGGCAAGGGGCGATAATGGGCAAGAGCAGGTAGCCGCACCCTTCATGGGTGCGATTGGCGCAGGCATAAAGCCTGCGGCTACCCTTGCGGGAGAGGCGGGTACCAAATCCAAAGAGGCATATGGAAACAATGTAGAAAAACTCTTTTATGTCCAGCCAGATATAAATCCTGAAAATATAAAAATCAAACTAACAGGAGCAGAAGGGATAAATATAAATGAAAATGGAGAACTTGAAGTTAAAACAGAACTTGGAACTATCAAATTCACAAAACCCGTTGCATATCAGGAGATAGATGGAAAGAGGGTAGAGGTGGAAGTAAACTATGAGGCACAGGATACAGGATGTGGTAGCCGCAACCTTTACGGTTGCGTTGAATACGCAGGCATGAAGCCTGCGGCTACCCACGAACTACGAACCACGAATGCCGAACTGGTTTAT
>JACRNI010000081.1 GCA_016234925.1 Deltaproteobacteria bacterium
CTGCATAGGTGGGGTTTGCTAAAAGAATGGTTAAAAAGATGACCGGCAGAAAAACTGAAAATCCTTTCCCTGCTTTAAAATAAGTTAAGTCTTTCATAAACATGCCCTCTTTTGTTTAAATGGATTTTGTTATAATTCTAGTATGGTTATGGTTTATCATTTTTAATAGTGACAGAATTCACACAAGTTTGCATTATTCGCACGATAATCAACAACCATAAACATAGGATAAGTGGATGAATGGGGGTCATGGCATGATGCACACTGGACACCCTTGCCAGTGTTAGGAGGGCCCTTATATGTTGCGCCTGTTGGTCGTAATTTTATTTTATTGCCGGCTGCAGTCCATGAAGGATCACTTGGAGACTTCCACCTGAAATCAGAAGCAGAAGCATTTTTATCATCCACCAAATACTGATTATATTCAATTGACACTAAATGAGTGCTGCTAATATCTGTGCCAAGGTTGGGTGAACCTGCCGCACCTGGAATACCAGGCATCTTAATATCAAGTCCTGTAACTGCACCACTCCCTAGCCCTGAACCGGGCTTATTATAAAGGAGACCAAGGGCAACTGTTCCGTCATGACAGGATAAGCATAGTTTTGAGCCGTAGTCAACCCTGCTGCCCCCTGTAACAGGAGTAGAGAGCTGCGATCCCAATAACCCCGGCGGGTCTGATACTGTATAGTTATATGTGGATAAGGAATGATTCCAAAGCGGCCCTGCTGTTGAGGCAGCATGGGGTGTATGGCAGAAAACGCAAATCTGTGTTTCAGTCGTTGCCTTTATTGTGCCCGGACCTGATGAAGAGAGATTGTGTTTTGTGTCTTTAATGCCTGCCTGAATCTGCATTGCAGCGAATATAAACGCAAAAGATATTATTAAAATCAGCATTAACTTATACACAATCAATCACCCCCTAAAAACTGAAATACCTGAATCCTCTGATTATGTGTATCTGCAACATATACCCTGTTCAATCTGTCTATTGCTATGCCTGAAGGAAGCCAGAATGCGCCGGCATCGCTTCCTGCCTCGCCAAAAAATGTAAGCACTTGGCCTTTCCTATCAAATATCTGAACATTATCAAATTCTGCGTCAACAACATATAAATGCCCTTCCGTATCAACTGCTATGCCCTTTGGCTTTGAAAAATCGCCTGCGGCATTGCTTCTTGAACCGAATGCGGATATGAAATTTCCTTGCTCATCAAATATCTGCACCCTTGCATTCATTGAATCAACTATATATACAAACCCATTTTCATCAACATGGATGTGCGTCGGATAATTAAACTGTCCTTCACTTTCTCCGTTTCCGCCAAACTCATGCTGGAGCGTTCCCTTTGTATCGTAAACATGCACTACATTTTCAACCGTGTCAATAATATATAATAAACCCTTTTGCTGATTTATGCCGATGCCTGTCGGCCTTTTAAAACCCTCCAGTTTATTCTTGTAATTTCCCTTTTCATCATAGATTAAAACCAAATTCCTGCTGACATCTGAAACATAGATATTGCCGCTTTTATCAGATACCGCTGCAATGGGATATTCCAGCCTTCCTTGGTCATCTTCTCTGCCAATGTTCAGAACCTCTTTTGTTTTAAGGTCTATGACAGTAACTCGGAGCGCCGCTGTATCGGTTATATAAAGCCTTTTATCATCAACATAGATGCCAAAAGGTCTCACAAGCGTTGGGGACATTGTTATATCATCAAGTTCGCCCTCGCCCCTCCAGAATGCCCTAACCTTGTCTCCAAATGTCTCGCCTTCTGCCTCAAGATTCCATATGCTGTAGAGATACTTAATCCTTGATTTTTCAGGCGGAGAAGGCCATACAATTGACGGTCCTTTATATTCTATAATCTCAGCCTTTTGAATGCCGGCGCAGCCGTAAAACAAAGGGAAAATTAAAATTATAAAAAATACTGCTGTCTTTTTTATCATATTTTGCTCAATAATACCACCAAATGGTTTGCTGGTCAATAATAATTGACATTACCTTAAAAATAATAATTTAAAAAATAAATTTGTATTACCCTTGACAACTTAAAATATGTTTGGTATAGGGCTAATAATTTATGATATATTTTTAACAGTATCGGAGGTTTTGTTATGAATAAAAATAAGGAACAGGGGCAAGACTTAAATAAAGGATTAACTGCTGTGTCTAAATGCGGCAAAACTCTTTCAAGGCGGACATTTATTAAAAAGGCTGCTGTGGGCGGCATCGCTATAGCATCTGCTGCCGGCATTATAAAGGCTGCTAAAACATTGGCAGAAGCAGAGGCTGAAAAAAGGGAATATGCGGCATATGTCCATGATGAACTGCAGCAGGACAAGATTATGAAGGATAAAAAATATGTCTTGATGACAAAAGAGGAAAAAGAAGAAATGCTAAAGATGTTTGCGGATAATTATAAGTATGAGCAGGCATAAGAGGCTGTTGACAAAGTCATCAACAGCCTTGATTACACAGATTAGAAAAAATGATTACACAGATATTTCAAGGAGTTTTAATCGGTGTAATCTAATCTTTAATCTGTGTAATCAATTTCTTTCATAGGAGATTGCAATGTCAGAACATAAAAAGGAATTAGCAGGCAAACCAGAAGAAGATAAAAACCGCCGCGGTTTTTTGAAAGATATGGGAGCCGCAGCGCTTACAGGCGCGGCAGCGCTTTTAAGCGGTTCAGATGAGGCAGAGGCGCAGGCAACATGGGCGGAGTTTTTTCAGAAAAACTATAGGCTCATGACAGATGCAGAGAAAAAGGACGCCATTGCCAGATTGGAAGAAAGGTATTCTGAAGAATACGGCAAAAAGGTGACAGTTGACGGCTCTCCTGCAATGAAGGATGTCTTGTTCGGCTATGCGCTTAATATTCAAAAATGTATAGGATGCAGGAGATGCGTCCATGCCTGCGTAAAAGAGAATAACCAATCCAGAAACAATCCTGAAATCCAATGGATAAGGGTTATAAGGATGGAAAAGGGCAATTTTTCCACTGAAAATATGGACAAGGGTTATCCAAAAGGTGAAGGCGACAAGATGTATGAAAATAGGGATTACGGGATTCAGGTCGGAGGCAATGCATACGGTCCGGCAGGTGTAACATTAGAGGGGCAGCATTATTATGAGCCTGAACAGGTTCCTGAAAAGGAGGCGTTTTATTTTCCAATGCAGTGTATGCAGTGCGAAAAACCGCCGTGTGTCAAGGTCTGTCCTGTCAGGACAACATACAGAGAGCCGGATGGTGTTGTTGTTATTGATTATAACTGGTGCATTGGATGCAGGATGTGCATGGCTGCATGTCCTTACTGGGCAAGGAGATTTAACTGGGGCGACCCGAACCTTCCAAAAGAGGAGATGAATCCCGACACCCACTATCTCGGCAACAGACCCCGCATGAGGGGTGTTGTTGAAAAATGCACATTCTGTATGCAGAGGACAAGAAAAGGCAGATATACTGCATGCGTTGAGGTCTGTCCTGTCGGAGCAAGGAAGTTTGGAAATCTATTAGACCCGGAGAGCGAGGTAAGAAAGATTTTAGAAAGGAAAAGGGTCTTTAGATTAAAGGCTGATTTGAATACATATCCAAAGTTCTTTTATTTCATAGATTAAAAGGGGAAATGCAATGCAGAAGAAAATCCAGTTTGCAATAGATTTTATCTCATATGCCTTAAAGGGCGATAAACGGTATTACACATGGCTCGGCATACTCGGGCTTTTTATAATTCCATGGGCTTACGGCACTTATCAGCAGTTGGTTGCAAAGGGTCTGATCGTAGCAGGTTTTACTGATCAGATAACATGGGCAATGTATGAGGGGAATTTTATTTTTCTGGTTGGTGTTGCCGCTGCTGCTGTTACAGTTATCTTTCCATACTATATATATCATTACAAGCCTTTAAGAAATGTGGTTCTTATCGGCGAGATGGTTGCGATTACCGCTGTTATAATGGTCATGATGTTTATAATGTATCATATGGGCAGACCTGACAGGCTCTGGCACTTAATACCGGTAATAGGCATATTCAACTGGCCCCATTCCATGCTCACATGGGATGTTTTGGTGCTTAATGTGTATCTTGCACTAAATATTATCTGCGGTTTCTACAGCATGTATAAAAGATACAGCGGCCAGCCTATTAACGATAGTTTTTATCTGCCGCTTGTTTACATATCTATTGTATGGGCATTAAGCATCCACACTGTTACAGCATTTTTAATCAACACAATGCCGCCGAGGCCTATGTGGTTTCATTCCATTATGCCTATAAAATTTATCTCTACTGCATTTGCAGGCGGTCCTGCCTTGATTATTATTTCCCTGCTTGCAATCAGAAAATACTCAAAACTTGACATACCAAACGAGGCTGTAAACATGCTTTCGCAGATTGTTACATGGTGTCTTGGCCTGTCAATATTCTTAATTATGTCAGAGGTTGTAACAGAACTTTATCCATCTACAGAACATTCCTTCCAGTTAAAATATGTAATGTTCGGCATGTTTGGATTGTCAAAACTGGTCTCATGGCTGTGGGTGTCGTGGCTCTTGATGATAGGGTCATTTATCCTGCTTCTCATACCAAAGGTAAGAAAAAATTATAATATACTGCCGATTATCTGCGTTGCATTATTCGCAGGCATATGGATTGACAAGGGTCTTGCGCTTGTTCTGCCCGGCATGATTCCGTCTCCTATCGGCGAGTTTTCCGAATACACCCCGACATGGATTGAGATATTTAACACAGCAGGCAATTGGGCGATTGGATTTATAATATTCACCATTTTAGCAAAGGGCGCTATCGGCATTATGATCGGAGAGGTAAGACATCCAAGCGCAGTTGGAAAGGCAGAGGCGCATCATTAAGAATTTAAAAGAGAGGGCTGGAAATGAAAAATATTAAACTTTCAATTTATGTCTTATGCTTCTTGTTGTTGGCAGGCTTAATTATCCATAAGATTGGATACTCACAGGAAGGCGCGCAGCCTGCGCAGCAAACTCCGCAAACAGAACAACCCAAACAGGAGCAGCAGCCTCAAATCGTAACAGACTGTTTTGAATCCAGAGAAAATTATACAAAGACACAGAGGGTGGAAAATATAGTTCCAAAATACGGCTGGCCAAATGTAAAATGCTCTCAAACAACAGGCGGGGTTTTGTGGTGGGGCGACCCTTATGACGGGACAATACCAATGGGCGAGATGCCAGCGCTTGATGAAACCGATGTAACAAAGGGCGATTATGCAAAAGAAGAGACAGTTGTAAAACCAAGGGAAAAACAACTCATGTATTTTAACCTTGACCCGAATAAGAACTGCACACTCTGCCACGACGGCAAGATTGTGCCGTTTCCAAAAGACAAAAAACCAAGACTTTTAAATGCGCATCAGGACATAGTAGCGAATTCAATGCAGTTAATGCACGGCAGGGCGGCATTCTGGTGTCTTGACTGCCACAACCCGACAAACCGCAACAGGTTGATAGACCACGGCGGGAACGAGATTACATTTAATCAGCCGCAGAAACTATGCGGCAAATGCCATGGCGAGGTATATGTTGACTGGAGAATGGGCATACACGGCAAAAGAACTGGTTCATGGGTGAAAGGCGGCAAGAAAAGGTGGTGGGTATGCACTGAATGCCATAACCCGCATACAGTTCAGGTAAATAGGTTTAATCCAATCAAACCAGAACCAGCGCCAGTGCTGCCAAAGGGTATGAAGAATGCGGCACACGAGGCAGGACACGGGCATGGCGCTGTTCCTGCTCATAAAGAAGCAGCAACAACATCTGCTGGAGAAACAAAACCAGCAGCGCATTAGATATTTTGTATATATGAAAAAAATTTAAAAGGCAGAGAATAAAATCTCTGCCTTTTGTTTTTTAACCAAATCAATCAAACCTATCTAAACAAAAATCACAGACACAACCCATCCTATTTGTCAGATTGATAATTATTGTCAAAATGACAAAACAAATTACACGATATCTGAACCATCCAATTTAGTTCAAATTAAAATTATTTAACAAATCAAATAGTTATCAATTCAATTCATCTCTAAAATTTATGGCATAAGATTTGCTCACTATTTATTATCACTTCTCATCATGCTCACAATAAAAGATGTTAAAATGGCATTCAAAGTCCTCTCTGACGAGACAATACTACGGATATTGAATCTTCTGAACCATCATGGCGAGATTTCTGAGAGTTGTATTGCAGGTATTTTAAAGATGAGACAGCCAAACATATCAAAACATCTTGCTTATCTTAAATCTGCAGGATTTATAAAAAATAAGAGGAATGGATCAGGGGTTTATTATTCCTTGTCAAAAAATGATTTTTTGCTATCTCTCATTAGGATGTCTTCAAAATTAAAAAAAGAAGATAACGGAGTTTAAAAACAATAATAAGGAGGGAGTAGATGAATAGATTGGTCGTTTCAATAATTCTTGCGGTGGGTATCCTCTTCACATCTCATCAGATGGTGCTGGCTTCAGACAACGGTAATTACGAAGGCTTCAAAAAATGCGGAGGGTGTCATAAGAGCCAAAAAGACTCATGGTTAGAGACAAAGCATGCAAAGACAATGGAGACACTTAAACCAAAGGTTGAGGCAGAGAAAAAGAAGAAGGCAAAACTTGACCCTGAAAAGGATTATACAAATGATAAGGACTGTCTGCCGTGTCATACAACAGGTTTTGGCGAAAGAGGCGGTTATAAGGCAAGTATGTCTGAATCACAGGCAAAATTTCTTACAAATATTGGATGTGAGAACTGTCACGGGGCAGGCAGCCTTTATAGAAAGGAACACAGCGATGCAGGCAAGGCTTTTAAAGCAACACAGAAGCCGTCGCCAAGACAGAAACTGGTTGATGCAGGTGAGATATTTGATTATGAGGAGGCATGCGCAAGATGCCATATGAATTATGAAGGCTCTCCATGGAAGGGTGCAAAGGAGCCATATACTCCGTTCACTCCAAAGGTGGATGCCAAGTATAAATTTGATTTTTCAAAGGCAGTAAAAGATAAAAAGGCGCTTCATGAACATTTTAAACTCAGAGGCGTGTATGAAGGCGAACCAGTTCCAAAGATAAGGGCAGAATTCCAAAAAGGTGCAAAAGAGGCGGCAGCAGGAGAGGAAGAAGAAAAATAGCGCTGACCTTTATGGTCACGCTAAACGTGATGGTTTTTACATCAGAAAATAGGCGAGGCTTTTGCCCCCGATTAAAACATTAGAGGGCAGGCTTATGATATGTCAGGCATGATGGGGTGTCTGACACTATTTTCTGAACATGAATTAGGCGCACACTATTAAAAACCTTACAACTCAGGAGGAGAAAGTTATGAGAAAAATATGTTTAAAGGCATATGATGCCTTTATCCCTATCCTACTCATCGGGGTATTTATCGGGATAGGAGAGGCAAAAGAGGTTGACTGGACTGCAATAAATCCAGCGTTAAGTGGGGCGACATCTGTAAAGGATAGAGGGGAATGCGAGAGCTGCCATGAAGACTATATGAAGGCATATGATAAGACAAAACATGCAAGGGTCTTCAAATACGGCGGTAATAAGCAGGGGAATGACTGCGAGGCATGCCATGGCCCTGCAAGCAAGCACATGAAAGAGGCAGAAAAACTCCAGAGAACACCGGGTGGAGCAGCCACAATAGTTTCATTTAAAGATAAGGCAGGGCTTTCAGCAAATCAAAAATCCTCAATATGTCTTACCTGCCATGAAAAGGGAGAGAGGATGTATTGGAAGAGCGGGCTTCATCAGGCATCCAATGTCTCCTGCGATTCATGCCACTATGTAATGGAGAGAAAAAGCGATAAATCATTATTCGCCAACGAGGATGTAAAAACAGCATGCTATCAGTGCCATGCAGATAAAAAGGGAAAGAATCTAAGGGCATCCCATATGCCTGTAAAAGAAGGAAAATTAGACTGCAATAACTGCCACAACCCTCATGGCTCGCCTAACCAAAAGATGTTAAAGGCGGCCAGTGCTAATGATACATGCTATGCCTGCCATGCAGAAAAGAGGGGACCATTTATATGGGAGCATGCTGTTGTTAGAGAAAACTGCTCAAACTGCCATGACCCTCACGGCTCGAACAATACTGCACTTTTGAATGCAAAAGGGGCGGCTCTATGCACAAGGTGCCATCAATATGGCGGTCATGTAAATGGACTAAGATACTATAAGAATAATGCCACATATGGTCAGGGATGTGTAAACTGTCATACCAAAATTCATGGTTCCAACCACCCATCGGGTGCAAAACTTCAAAGATAAGGAGGCAAAACAATGTATAAGAGACTACTATTATTTGTTACAGCCATTATCCTTCTCGCACCTGTCAGTATCAGGGCAGAAGAAGAAGGAAGGGTTGAGACATCAGGCGAGATAAAGGTTGGGGCGCAGAGCATAGGAAATAATGACGCAAACTCAAGCAAATTCAATGAATACAGGGATATAAAAGAAGGGTTTAATATTTATAAACTGAATTTGGAAGGTGTTGATACACAAACAGGGAGATACCTTGAATTCAGGGGTAAAGACCTTCTCAGAGATGATAAAAATATCATGTTCAGAATAGGTAAATACGGAACATGGGAACTTGAAGTAGAATGGGATGAAATACCCCACCTTTTGAGCAATAAGGCAAAGACCCCTTATAACTATCAGGGGAGCGGGCTTTATACAGTGCCTGCAAATGCAGGCGCAACATCAATAACCGCTGCATCAACCGCCCAGGATACCTTGGTCTCAACCTATCTTGGGACATACCTCCGTTCTACGGACATTGGGACACAGAGGGAGAAGGGTAGTGTAACGCTTTCATATACACCGACTGCCTCTCTTAAATTCCGCCTTGGGTATTCAGATGAAAGGAAAGAAGGCACAAAGATTACAGGCGCGCCTATTGGCGAGAGACCGCCAAACACATTTGACACCCAGATAGCAGAGCCAGTTGACTATCAGACAAGGGATTTAAAGTTTGAGGCAGAATATGCAGGTGAAAATATCCAGATGCAGGTCTCATACCTTCTGTCAAAATTTGAAAATAATGTGCCGTCATTAACATGGCAGAGCATGTTCTATGGAAATGATGCGGATGGTTCAACCCTTTACAACAATGACATTGGAAGGACAGTATCCACTTACGGCAGAACATCGCTCGATCCTGACAACAGGTATCAGAATATAACATTTACACTGGGAGTCAATCTGCCGCTTGAGAGCAGACTCACTGCAACAGCATCATACGGCTTGATGGAGCAGGATGAAACCCTTCTGCCGTATAGTTACAGCACCCTGACCACAGACTGGAATTCAACAAGTAAACTCCCCAGAACAAAGTCAGACGCTGAAATCAAGACAACGATGTTCAATCTGGATTACACCATAAACCCTATAGACAGGCTTAACCTGCGGGCGTTCTATCGTTATTATAATCTGGATAATAATACAGGGACGAATCAATGGAATTATACTACAGCAGATACAATGACAGTAGCAGGACATTGGTCTGCTCCTAATCACAAGCGTGTAAATCTGGCGTATGCATATGACAAACAGAACTACGGGCTGGACGCATATTATTCTTTTTCATTTGCAACCATTGGTCTTGGTTATGAGAGGGAAAATATAGACAGGGACTTCAGAGAGGCAAATACAGATGAGGATATATTCAAAGGCTCTGTTAGTTTAAGACCCGCTAAATGGCTGTCCCTTAGGGCAAAATACCTCCATGGTGAAAGGAGTGCTGACAATTACAACTATCTGGCTCCAAATGCCTCTTACTGGTATACAAGGTCAGATATTACTGCCGACGACGAGGATGGCCCTAAAGACAACTTTGTCAATTCACCTGATTTGAGGAAATATGATGTGTCTGACAGGGAAAGGGACCAGTGGGAAATAAGCGCCCTTTTAAGACCGCTGGATACAATGAATATATCTCTTTCATATATGAATCGCAAGGATGATTTTGATTCAGGGGTATCTCCAACAACGGTTGCAGGGTATGATGGCGCTACAGGGGTAAGCACTCCTTACAATACCTTAGGACGGCAGTTAGGTCTATTAGAAGATGAGGCAAAGGTTTATACAGCAGGTATAAACTATGCGCCTACAGAAAGACTCAATCTCAATGCCAATTATGGAAGAGAAGAGCGTGAAAGTTTGCAAAGGGGAAGCGGCGGCAGTGAAGATAACAAATACAATGGATCAGGATGGACAGACCCTGCTAAATTGTGGGAAGCCAAAATAAAAGATAAGACAGATACCATTGGAGCAGGCATGGGCTTTGTCATTATCAAGGATAAACTCAACTTTACAGCAGACTCCTCATACTCGTATGGAACTGTTGATATAGATTACAGCGGATATGGAAGCGATAAGGCATTAAATGACAGCGGTGGATATGCCTTTAATGACCCTGGCAAGGTAAGCCACAAACAATATAATCTCAATGCCAATCTGGAATACCAAATCTTCAAGGGCTGGATAGCAGGACTGGGTTATCTCTATGACAGGTATAAGATTAAAGACTGGATGCAGGAACCAAGCGGCACTTGGAATGAGCAAGTGGGGAGCGAATACTTTCTAAAGGATACTGCTGGGACTTCATGGGGTGGCAGAATTGTTTCTATGGGCAGTTACCTTGGACCAAGTTATGAAACGCATGTAGGCATGGTAACATTAACTTATAGGTGGTAATAGAGTTATAGAGTTAAGAGTTGAGGAGTTTAGAGTTAAAAAGAAGGAGCGCCCATTAAAGAGGGGCGGTGATAGATAAGGATTTTCAGGCTTCATTACTCTCCTCCAGAGAGAGGCAAGGCAAAAGAGCAGCATCTATCTCTGTATTAATCTGCTTTTGCAAAAAAGGCGGTAAAGATAACTTTACCGCCTTTTGCCTTTGTGGTATATAAACAACCTGTAGTGCGAGGCTTTAGCCTCGCTATAAGCGACCCCCTGATAGAAGCATTCAGGGGCAGGCTCTAAAGGTTCGCACTACAGACGGGCACATAAAATTTATGCGGCAGACTAAAAAATTAGGCAGAAAACTGAGTATTGTGGTTTTCTTAATCTTCTCTTCAATAATTATCGGCGGCATTCTATATCACTTTGTTTCCAAGCAGGTCATTAAAGATACAAACCGAATAATCAAAAAATCCTACCGCTCTAATAAACTTTCACAGATTTCTATTGATATTGCGCTTCTTGGCATTACGGCGAGTATGGTTATTGCAGATAAGAATCCTTTGACCTTTGATGCAATTGTGCGCGACTCAAAGCGGCTGATAAATGAAATAGATGAATATGCAAAGATTGAACAAACAGAAGAACATCTGCATCCTAAAAAACAAGAGGAAATAAGGTCGCTTTTAAAGGCAGGCAATGATTTGAAAGAACTTTTATCATATATAGAAAATTTATATCCAGCAGGCAAGGTTGAAACAGAGGTGTATCAAAAAAATATACTGTCCCGTATAATCGGAATAGACAAAGACCTTTTAATTATTAAGAAGGTGCATGATGAATATATGATGGAATCCCAAAACCATCTGACAAAAAGGATGGGCAATCTATCACACATATATCTGGTGTTAATGTTTTTTAGCGGTATATGTGTTATTTTATCCAGATATCTGCTCAAGAGGTTTGTTGATGACCCAATATCAAGGCTGTCTATTGCAACAAATATGATTGCGGAAGGGATGTTTGATGAGCGGGTTAGGGTTACTTCTGATGATGAGATTGGAATGCTTGCTCATTCCTTTAATAAAATGGCAGAAAGCATTCAGGAAAGAGAGTTAAAACTTACATCCTGCTATAATGAAGTTGAAAGATTGGTTGAAGAAAGAACAAAGGACCTTGAATCTGCGCTTCATAGACTGGAATCAACACAGACAGAACTTATTGAGGCTGAAAAAAGGCTTGCGATAGGGCAGATTGCAGCAGGCGTTACCCACACAATAAGGAATCCCCTTAATTCTATAAGCATCAATCTGCAGATCATCAATAAATGCCTTGAAACCGACAGCCTTAATATAGAAGAGATAAAAGGTTATGTAAGCATTGTGCTGGGTGAGGTAAAGAGGATCAATCACCTTGCAGAAGAATTTGTAAAATCACCAAGGATACCGCCGCCCCATATAATAAAAGGAAATATCGTTGAACTTTTGGATAATGTTATAAACCTTGTCAAAGAAGAGACAAAAGAAAAGGGTGTTTCTGTAATACTTGAACCAGACGGCAATATTCCTAATATATGTTTTGACACAGGACAGATGAAGGATGTATTTTTGAATATAATAACAAACAGCATACAATCTATTAAAAATGGCAGCGGATGGGTTAAAACATCTGTATCTATTGAAGGGAGAAATGCAGCAATAAGGATAACTGATAACGGCTGCGGCATATCAAAAGAATATATGGCAAAGGTGTTCACACCATTTTTCACAACCAAATCTTACGGCATAGGACTCGGGCTTGCAAATTCACGGCAGATTGTATTGGCGCACGGCGGGAATATTACATATCAAAGCGAGAAAGATAAAGGCGCAACATTTTCTGTAATCCTGCCTTGTGAGCATCGCTATGACAAATAAGAAAAGGGTTTTAATAGTTGATGACGACAGGGTTTGCAGGGAAAGCCTTGCAGTAGCGTTTACAAAAGGCGGCTTTAATGCAGTTACTGCAGGCGGCGGGAATACTGCCTTAGCCATACTCAAAAAAGGCAATATACAGGCAGTGGTGTCTGATGTAAAAATGGATGAGATGGATGGAATGGAATTATTCAGTGAAGTTCACAAGCACTATAGCGGCATGCCTTTTATCTTTCTGACTGCCTATGCAACAATAGAATCTGCTGTTGAACTTGTTAAAAAAGGGGCTTACGATTATTTTACAAAACCTGTGGATATAGACAAACTTATGTTTGCTGTAAATAATGCAATCTGCCAGCAATTTTTAAAAGATGAAAACGAGATATTAAAAAAGGAGTTAAAAGAAAGGGAAGATAGAAAGATTGTCTACTCTTCCAAAATAATGCAGGAATTGCTTGAAAAGATAGAGGCAATCGCGCCTACTGATGCAACTGTGCTCGTAACAGGCGAGAGCGGCGTTGGAAAGGAACTTATTGTAGAAAAACTGCACATTATGAGCAAGAGGGCTGATATGCCTCTTGTTAAGGTGCACTGCGGCGCTATACCTGAACTTGATGAAATTTCAGAACTGTCGCCAGCAGCGCAGGTAAAAATTTTAAGGGTCTTGCAGGAGCATGAATTTGAAAAGGTTGGAGGCGAAGATACTATAAAGGTTGATGTAAGGGTTGTGGCTGCCACCAATAAGGAACTTCCGGAACAGGTCAAAAAGGGGTTGTTCAGAGAAGACCTTTATTACAGGCTGAATATCATTAAGATAGATGTCCCGCCTCTCAGAAAAAGGAAAGAAGACATACCTATCCTGACAGAATATTTTCTGTCATTATTCAATGGAAAATATGCGAAAGATTTAAAACTGGCAGAGGATGCAGTTACCCTGCTTTCTAATTATATCTGGCCCGGCAATGTAAGAGAACTTAGAAACACTTTGGAGAATGCAGTGCTTACTGTAAAGGCAGATGTGATTGATTCTCAACACCTGCTTCAACGATTAAACTACGAAGATAGTGAAATCACAGCAAATATGTATGGGAATCTGAGGATACTGGAAAAAAAGGCAATAATGGAAACACTTAATCTTACAGGAGGAGACAAGGAAAAGGCAGCCAGAATTTTAGGCATAGGGCTAAAAACGCTTTATAGAAGGCTGGAGGAATATAAAAAGGAAAATGTTTAAATAAAATCTACTTAATCCTCTCTTCCCTCACATCCTCTTTCCCCAGCCCGAACGCCTTATGAAGAACCCTTACTGCAAGTTCAGTGTATTTTAAGTCAACAACACAGGAAATCTTTATTTCAGATGTGGAAATCATCTGGATATTTATGCCTTCTTTTGAAAGCGATTCAAATGTTTTTGATGCAACGCCTGCATGGCTTCTCATGCCTGCGCCGACAATTGAGACCTTTGCAATGTTTGTATCAGACAAAACATCCTTTGCCTTTATATCCTTTGCTGTCTTCTGCACCAACTGCAATGCCTTTTTAAAATCGGCCTTTGACACTGTGAATGTCAGGTCAGTAAAACCGTCGCGGCTGATGTTTTGGACAATCATATCCACATTTATATTCGCCTTTGTAAGGGGCGCAAAGAGTTTTGCCGCAATTCCGGGCGTGTCAGGCACGCGGATGACAGAAATCTTTGCCTCATCCTTATTGTATGTAACACCTGAAACAACCACCTTTTCCATATCCTTATCCTCCTTTGCAACTAAAGTCCCTTCTGCGTCTGTAAACGATGATTTTACCATAACAGGCACATTATATTTTTTTGCGAACTCAACAGACCTCGTCTGTAATACCTTTGCGCCGAGACTTGCCATCTCCAGCATCTCGTCATATGACACCTTTTTTAATTTTCTTGCGTCAGGGCATATGTTCGGGTCTGTTGTATAAACACCCTCCACATCTGTGTAGATTTCGCATACATCCGCCTTTAATGCTGCTGCAAGCGCAACAGCAGTGGTATCCGAGCCGCCCCTGCCTAACGTGGTAATATTACCGTCCTTGTCAACGCCCTGAAAACCAGCCACAACAACAATATTCCCTTTTTTCAATTCAGAGAATATGGCGCTGGTCTCTATCTCCTCAATCCGAGCCTTGCCGAAAGAACTGTCTGTGATTATCGGCACCTGATGCCCGAGAAACGATTTTGCGCCGCACCCCAAATCCTGAAGCGCCAGCGCCAGAAGCCCTACGGTAACCTGCTCCCCGGTTGACACCACCATATCGTATTCCCTGCCAATTGGGAACTCCTTTGCCTGATGAGTCAAATCAACAAGTTTATTTGTCTCGCCTGACATGGCAGACACCGCCACCACGACTTTGTGTCCTTTCTTCCTTGTCTGCGCAACCCTTATGGCGACATTCCTGATTCTTTCTATATTGCCGACAGACGTTCCGCCGTATTTTTGGACAATCAAAGCCATAGCATACTGATTGCACAGATTTTAGAATATGATTACACGGATTAAAACTATATCCATCTGCGTAATCTGCTTTTGTAATCTGTGTAATCAAACTCCTTTCTTTATTTTTTCCTTCCTATCTTATGTATCGCCGTGCCATGAACATCCTCTGCCGCCTCCATAACAATCTCTGGAAGTGTTGGATGGGCATGGATGGTCTCTGCAATATCCTTTGTCTTTGCGCCTGTTTTAATGGCAAGCGCAACCTCACCTATTAAATCTGTCGCATGTGCGCCAACGATTGAACAACCCAAAACCTTATCAGTTGCAGGGTCTGTAAGGATCTGGACAAAGCCTTCTTCCTCACCCATGCACAAAGCCTTTCCGCTTGCGGCATAAGGAAATCTGCCGATTTTTACATCAATGCCCTTTTCCTTTGCGTCCTTTTCACGCAGACCAACACTTGCAATTTCAGGGTCTGTAAATATGCCTGCGGGAACACAGGAGTAATCCATTGTTTCATTTTTCCCAAGCGCATTTTTAACTGCGACCATGCCTTCGCTTGATGCAACATGCGCCAAAAGCATGCCTCCGACAACATCGCCTGCCGCGTAAATATCTTTTACATTTGTCTCCATCTTATCATTTACAACAATCCTGCCTTTTTCTGTGTTCACGCCTATTTTTTCTAATCCTAATCCCTGCGAATTAAAACTCCTGCCGATTGAGACCATGACCTTATCAAATATAAACTCCCTGCCGTCTTTCAGTTTTGTCTTTACACCGCTGCCCGTATCCTCCACGCCTTCAACCAAAACCTCTGTTAAAACATCTATGCCTTTGTCTTTGAAATTCTTTAAAATAACCCTTGAGACCTGTTTGTCCTCAAGCGCAAGGATTGTGGGCAGGAGTTCAACTATTGTTACCTTGCTTCCAAATTCAGCAAAGATATTTGCAAATTCGCATCCCATAACACCGCCGCCGATTATCAAAAGGCTCTTTGGAACATCTTTTAGATTTAATAGTTCTGTGGATGTAATTATATTCCTGCCGTCAATATTGAATGCAGGAATCATTGCAGGCTCTGATCCTGTTGCAATGATAGTTTTTTTTGCAGAGATTATTTCTATCTGCCCGTCTCTTTTTGTAATCTTGATTTGATTCTTGTTTTCAAAAGAGCCGTCAGCGTCAAAAAATACAACGCCGTTTCCTTTTAATAACTGCTCAACGCCGCTGACAAGTTTATGGACAACCTCATCCTTTCTCTCAACAGCCTTTGCAAGGTCAAATACTATATCCTTTGCATCAACGCCAAACTTGCCGGCTTTTCTTGCTGTCGCCAGAGTTTTATAACTTGCATACAAAGCCTTTGTAGGTATGCAGCCTCTATTTAAACATGTCCCGCCGAGCCTCTTTTTTTCAACAACCGCCGCCTTTGCGCCTTCTTGAGCGCCTTTTATTGCGGCAACATACCCGGCAGGCCCGCCGCCGATAATGACTATATCAAATTCTTGCATTTGACTTACCCCTTATTATACAGAGCGTCATAACTTTGCATGCCTGCCTGCCTGTGCGTTGCACGCAGACAGGCGTTGCTCCTCTGCTCGTCGTTGCGGCGTATGTTAAATATACGCCTCACTCCTCACTTTCGTCGCGCCGCAGGTCTCTCTTTGTTCTGACGCTCTGTATGCGGATTTATTTATTATTTATGTCGTTGTTTATTAAAGGTAGCAGAGTTCTTTTTTGAAATCAAGGCTAATTTAGAAATGTCATGCCTTGCTGAGAAATAAAAAAGGGCAGGGGTAAAAACCCCTGCCCTTTTTGTCTTGTTGTAGTTGCCGACCTTGGTCGGCATTATGCAAAGCAAGCTTTGCAACTACATTAAAAATCCCACTGAAGCCTTGCATAGTATGCAGAAACAGTGTCATCGGGTACCGCTGTCCCAGCAGCAATTTGCGCAGCAGTCTTGGTTATGCCATCATCAGGCAAGAACCATGCTGCAAATGCCATAAGGCTTAAGCCCTGCCTGGTGCAAAGAATGTCTCAAGTTTATTATCCCCTGTGTTATCATCACCAGAACCAATACCGCCGACAACGCCAATCTTTGCAGGTCCAAATGTTGCATTCACATCAGCATGGAGTGCATATCCCTGGATGTCATAGCCGGTGCTTGTATTTGCTGGATTGCTCTCTCCATCAACATATGCTGCTGAAAGATAGATATTAATTGGATTTAACTTTATGTTTGCCTGTGCTGTAAGCCAATATGCATCCCATGTGCCGCCTGCTGTAGATGCGCCTGTTGTTGAAAGGAGGTAATTCAATCCATCCCTTACATAATATACCCTTGCTGCTAAATCAAATGGAGCGCCTTCTGGCTTATATACAAAGCCGATGTTATAGATATTTTTGTCATTGTCATTGCCATCAGCGGATACACCTGTATTAGCAGCGGCTTGTCCTGCAGAAGTACCTGTTGATACCTCACTTGCCTTTGCATGGATAAATGATACAACCAATTCAGGGCTTGCCTTGTATGTTACAATATACCTGTCAGCGATGTTTTCAAACATACCGCCTGCAAGAAAACCATGGCTTGCATATGTCCTTCCAACCCTTAACTGAAGCGGGCCTACTGGAAAGTCAAGGTATGCCTGACGGGCAACAACTGAAAGATTTGTTCCATTGACTGCATCTGTGTCGCTATTTGCCCCCCAAACCTTTGAAGAATTAGGTCCATTACTTCCGCCTATCTGGAGTTGGACATAACCTGTTACAGGCGCCTCTTTCATTGTTATACCGAGCCTGAACCTCTGGTCTATCCATGAATCCTTATCTGCATTTTTGGCGTTATCAAAATCTTTTGCATTCTCCACTGTTATTGCCCTTACCCTGTATTGACCGTCAAATGACGCATCAACAGCAAATGAAGGGCTGACAAACATTGCAGTAAATATAACTGCAACTGCTAATAATAAAATCTTCTTCATTTTCTCTCCTCCTTGAAAAGTTTTAGTTTTTTTGCTTTGTTTGATTTTACTTTATATGTAGTTTGCTGATTTACAACTACATATTCCAGAGTAGGTTGTAATGCCCTCATTACAATTTTACTGTGCATCCGTGGGAATGCACCCTACTTTTTTGCAGGGTGTGGCTTGGATTTTTTGGGATTTCTTCCCTGCAATACTTTTTACATCACCTGCCTTTCATTTTAACTTAACACGGCTGAAGCCGTGTTTCTACACTTTAATTTGGCATTTTAATCTGGCAATTGACGCTGTTTTTTGCCATTTGCCAATTTTTTAATATAACTGCATTGCAATGTTGCAAGCATTGTGCCAAACATTGTGCTATAATTTTCGCAATAAAATCAAATAGATTGCTAATGCTAATTTTATTAAAAACTTATAAACTGTGTCTAAAATACACTAAAGCCATGGTTTACTCTCATTTTTGCAACAATGCTGTAAATTTGATTGACCTTTTTAGAATTTTGGATATAATGCCATAATCCCCTATCATGTAGGGGCTTGATTTATCAAGCCCGTTCATATTGCGGGTGCATTTCGGGTCGGATAAATCCGCCCCCCTACGTTTTCAGGAGGTTTTTATGATTACAAAGGATACCAAAAATATTATTGTTGCTGATGACAGCGAATTCTTTAGGATTAAATTAAGCGACATACTTTCTGATATGGGGCATAATGTAAGGGTGTTTGGAAGCGGCGAGGAGGTTATAAACGAACTCAAGGCAAATCCTGATTGGGTTAATCTTTTAATACTTGATATTCAGATGCCGCATATTGACGGTTTTGAAGTTCTTAAATGGATAAAAGATAACTGCCCAAAAGAAAATCTCCCAGACAATAAATTAGGCAATAAATTCCCTATCCTTGTCATAACAGGCGCTTATGAACCGTCTCAAATCCTTGAAAAACTAAAGGCCCTTGGCGCAAGCGGCATGATGACAAAGGCATTTACGCCTGAACAGATTACATTTCGTATAAATAATCTGCTATTTCCTGACAAGGCAGCAGCAAGACAGGAGACTAGGGTCCCAATCACAATACCTGTTGATTTTAAGATTGGGGACAGCGCATCAACAGGCTTTCTCTTGAATATAAGCGAATCCGGGATGTTCCTGCATACACAAAGGGACATGCTTCCGGGCACATCTGTCCATCTCCGCTTTTCTCTGCCGGATTCAGACAAGGTTATTGAGACAAAGGGCATTGTGAAGTGGAGCAATCACATGGGACAGGGGAAGAGCATATTCAGCGGCGCGGGCATAAGTTTTGCCGCGATAAAGCCGGACGAGCAGCAATTGATAAGGGAATTTGTAAAAAAGGAATTGGGAAAGATGGGGATGGGTTAGTTTTTACATATTGGTAGCCGCAGGCTTTATGCCTGCGTGATAACGCACCCATAAAGGGTGCGGCTACCTTTTGATATACAGTGTATAAATCGTTATACCCACTCCAATTGTTATTGCTGAATCGGCGATATTAAACGCAGGCCAGTGAAAAGATTTCCAATGGACATCCAGAAAATCAATGACCTCGCCGAATATAATTCTGTCTATCAGGTTTCCAACTGCGCCGCCTGCAATCAGAGAAAGACTGAATTTTGTCAATAAACCATCTTGAGTTTTATAATAGAAATATACAATTATAATCAGGGCGGCAATTGATGTTCCAATAAGAAATATCTGGCGGAATAGTTCGCTCCCATCCCTGAACATGCCGAATGCAGCGCCCGGGTTTCTTATGTATGTCAGATTGAATATGCCGGGGATTATTTCAATTGACTGGTGAATGGCGAAGGAATCCATGATAATAAACTTGGTAATCTGGTCAAGAATTACAATAATTAAAGTTATTATAAAAAATATTTTATATCTTCCCATATATTGCACAAGTAGCATTTTCTATACGCCTTTGCAACAAATTCTTGAGAATATAAATAGTTTTATGATAGAAGATAAAAGCAATGTATGAACTTAAGATACAATCAGAATTTTCCGCTGCGCATAACTTGCGAGGTTATGAGGGAGAGTGCGAGAAACTGCACGGGC
>JACRNI010000061.1 GCA_016234925.1 Deltaproteobacteria bacterium
CCGCAGAAACTGTCCTTTTTATGTTTATCAGAAGAAACGCTTGAGCCTACAAACGTAGAGAATATCCTTGAATACCAAGGCAGGTTTATAATGGCTGCCTTTGAAATCTTCTTTCTCATCAATGCGCTCCAGCCGATTGTCATCCATATTGCAGCGAGTATTGCGTCTGATGAAGGCTTGCCGCTTGCAGCGTCTTTTGCAAAATTTATGAACACAGACCCCTGCTTAAAGCCCGCAGGGGCAGGTTTGCTGCCGAGTTTCTCAGCCCTTGCAAGCATTTGCTTTGCAAGGCTGTCATCCTTGTCAGCCTTTAACAAATCTTTTTGCTCTTTTTTTAAACCTTTTAATATCTCTGAATAGTTAAATTTTTCAGCCGCATCCTTAATCTTTAAGTGCTGGAATAGTTCTAATAAAAGGGATGAAACCGCTATTGCCTTTTTTACCCTGCCCTTGCCGATTATTGATATTGCAGAGGAAAGGACAGTATTTGGCGAGTTTTCAGCATCTCTTGACGCATCAGCAGCGAGCAAGGCATTATCTCCGTGCATATTTACATAAGAATTGAATGCAAGATTTGCAAGGTCTTTTGCATATTTATCAGGATATTCTTTTAATAGAGAGAATATCAGATTTTCTTCCAGAGATTTTTTTGAAGCGTCAAGGATAGAGACATTGTGAACCTTTGTAACCTGCGTCTTTGGATCCATCATTGATGCGCCGCTTGCATCCTTCATTGACTGCCTTGGATACTGGGCGCCAACCTGCTTGGATATGATTTCTATCTGTTCATTATAAGGCGGCATTGCCTCAACGATTTTTGCGTCAAGTTCTTTTGGAAGTTTTAGACCCTGATTGTTTCCAAACCAGCATTTAAGAGACAAGTCTCCCTTTGGCTCAAAATCAGGCTTGATTTTATTTATTTCCATAACCTTTGTAAGCGCCTCTGGTATGTGGGCGATGTTTATAACAACAGCGCCTTTCTTGCTGAATACTGGATTTTCAGGAGTATAAATCCCCTTGACGCCAAAATAATCCATAAACCACTTTTCCTTTGCCTTTGCATCATCGCCAGAACCTGCAAGCGAGCCTGCATGACCGCATGCCTTTGTAAGTTTCGCCTTCCATCTGCCGACAACGCAGGCAACAGTGGGTTTGTTGATTTCAAGCCCATGTTCATAGTAGCCGCCCGGCTCAGCATAGATTATTGCCCCCTTGCTTCGGTCGTCATTATCAAGGGCGTGGAAAAATTCTGCGGGCGAAAAATGGATATAAACATCCTTGCCGCTTGATATTGATACTGTTGTGCCCCAGCCATTTGTAAGGAGATATGTTGCAATGGTTGTTGTAAAGTTTCCTGAGTTTGAAAATAAGGCGATCGAGCCTTTTACAAGAGATTCCTCTGGTTTATTGCCGCCTAATGCGCCGCCGATCCTCACATGATTCCATGCATCAGCAACACCAAGACAATTGCCGCCGAATACATCAATGCCGTTTGTCTGGCATATTGCCCTTATGATCCTTGCATCATGGATGGATACCTTTTCCGTGAGTATTATGATTTTTTTCAAATCAGGGTTTTGCCTGACAGCCTCGGCAACGCCGTCTTTAACACCTGATGGAGGCAGATAGATAACTGCTGTATTGAACTTGTGTCCAGCCAGCCTTCCTTCTTTTATAGAGTTATATACAGGGATTGGACCGAGTTTTGTTTCCAAAATCTGTCCTGACCTTCCAGGACCTGTACCAAAAACAACATTGCCGCCTGAATATTCATGGCTTACAGGTGTTACACCCTTGCTTTCATTGCCGAGTATGTTCAAAACGCAAATCTTATCTTGTTTTGTTGCCATATCTTTTAAAGAGTTAATCCCTACATAATATGGAAATTTCTTTACCCCAATTTTGTGCATAATAAATCCTCCTTATAAAACAGGTATAGGCAGAGATAGAATAAATACAGGTAGAGATAGAGACAGGTAGAGAAAAATCTTTTTTTTACCTATGCCTGCTTTATCCTTTACCTGTTTTACCCTATACCTATACCTGTTCTTTTATATTCCCATCTTTTCCTTTATAACTTTCTTGCCTTCTCTTTCCATCCATTCATCAGTTTTAAGCGCATAATTTACTACCTCAGACATTGCGCTGTCAAAACCAAAAAATCTGTATGGCAGCCCGAGAGATTCAACAGTATCCTTCATATAAGACATGCCCCTTATCAGATTTGGGCCTCCCCTGCCGACAACAACAAATATAGGCTTTGGCCCGTATGTCTGAAAATACCACCTAAGCGCGTCCGCCATTGCCCTGAATGTCTCATATATGTCAGTATTGTTCGCCTTTCCGCCTATTATGAACAGCACATTTGATTGGCCGAGCCAGTATTTAAAAACAATCTTTGAAATCTCCAGCATCTTGCCATACGGAGGGTTGCCTCCAAAATCAGAAGATATGGTCGCCCTTTCGCCAAGCAGTTCTGTTACAAGAGCGTTTGCGCCGCCGCCGAATGTAGGCGCTGTAATCGTGCCCTTATCATTTATTACAAACACATCGCTTTGTCCCTGATATGTCCTTAACTGGTTGATCTCCTGCTCAAACTCTGAATAATCAGATGCAAACAGATGCGGCGGCAGATCCAATCTTTTCCATGCAGGGTCGTCTATGTCAAAAGAGCCTTTAAAATCGCAGGCAACAGGGACAAGCCTTCCAGCCTTGTCAGGAGACATCCTTATTGGATTTAATTCAAGGGTATTCATCCCATAATTATTATAGAGTGTCCAAAGTTTTGGCAGGTTCTGGACAAGGGGACTTATGATTTCGCTTGGCGCGCCGAGTTCCTCAAGCGCATTTGCTATATGAAATGATTTTAAGCCTGTAAGCGGGTCAAACGGAACCTCTTTGATTTTATCCTTTGGAAGTTCCTCTATATCAACGCCGCCGTGGTGCGTGATTGTCATTGTTGATGTGCGGAATATTGTAGAATCTGATATTGAGAAATACACCTCATGATTTGCAGGCACAGCGCCTTCAAATGTAACGCCGTCAGCCTTTGCATATCCATTTCCAATAACATGCTTTACAAAATACAGCCTTTCTTTTTCCTGTAATGCCGCTGCTATATCTGATGCCTTTCCAATAAGCCCTGATTTGCCCTTCTTGCCGACGCCGCCTTTAAAAATTGGTTTTATAAAGACCTGTCCCTTTCTTTTTATGAGGTCTTTGATTTCATCTACGCTTGCCTCTGGCCCAAGCACCTCGGCGCATGGAAATTCAACACGTTTTAATAACTTGCCGCCCCATTGCAAACCTGTAATCTGCATTATTATTCCTCCTCTTAAAGAAATTGATTACTGCGACTATTCTTTGGTTAAAATACCGTAAAAACATTCTTTAATTTAAGGGGTTATTTTTTATACAAAAATCAGAAAAAAGTCAAGGGTTTTTAGAGGCATAAAATTTATTAGATTTATCGGCTTTAGATGGCAGTCTGGCTCAAAATTTGCGCCCAAATAATTTTGTTTAAACATCATGGAGGGTTTGGTAAGATTTTATTATGAAAACTGCGGGTATATTCTTTATTATCTTTATCCTTTATTTTATTGCATTTCAAAGAAACATCATCTGGATGGAAGATATAAGTTTATGGGAAGATACCCTCCAAAAAACACCGAATAAGATAAGAACTCACATAAATCTTGGCGTTGCATATATGAGGACAAGCCTATTTGACAAAAGTTTAAAGGAATACGAAAAGGCAAATAAGATAATCAATAATTTTTACAGCCATTATAACACTGCCATAGTCTATGAAAAAAAAGGGCTTGACGATATTGCAATAATGGAATTTAAAAAGGCGCTGATACTCGCCGAAATTACTACTATCCCCAACATCCACACTGCGCTTGCCCATTACATGGCTGCAAGGCTTTATATCAAAAAAGATCTTGCTGACGAAGCGATTGCAAACATTAACAAGACAATACAATTACATCCAGATTTTTATGAAGCGCATAATGACCTCGGCATTGCTTACGGCAAAATTAGAAGTTTTGACAAGGCTCTAAATGAGTTTCAAACTGCCTTGAACATAAATCCTGATTATGCTGCCGCACATTACAATCTCGGCATTACATTTGAAGGCATGGGCTTGTATAGAGATGCGCTGTCCGAATATCAGACGGCATTAAGATTAGACCCAACAGATGAAAAAGCAAAAGCCCGCATAAATTATCTTTCACAAATAACGCAGCCAAACCAATAATTATAGTCACTGGCAAAATAAATAGACACTGCAATAAATTTCTAATTTCTAAATCCTAATTTCTAATGAAATGTCAAATGTCAAAAAAACATTAGCAATTTAATCATTGGACATTCCATTAGAAATTAGACATTAGGGATTAGGATTTCCCTGAATCATCCTTTCCTCAACTTTGAAAAAAAAGCCTGTATCATCTCTCTGCACTCTTTTTCCATGACGTCTGAAACAACCTCAATCCTGTGGTTTAATCGCTTGTCTGTTGAGATGTCATAGAGAGAGCCGCATGCGCCCCATTTTTTATCATGGCATCCGAAAACAACCTTCTTAACCCTTGCCAAAATCAATGCGCCCATGCACATTATGCAGGGTTCAACAGTTACATAAACAATTGAATTTGTAAGCCGCCATGATGAAAGTTTTTTTGACGCCTTTTTTATTGCAATAATCTCTGCATGAAAGGTCGGGTCATTTTTTGTCTCCCTTAAATTATGCCCCATGCCAATAACCTTGTTATTATGAACAATCACGCAGCCGACAGGCACCTCTCCTTTTTTAAAAGCCTTTTTAGCCTCTTTTAATGCAAGAGACATGAAATAGTTATGCCCCATATTCTATTCCTCTTTTATAAAACTGATTACCCCGAAAAATGCATTTGCCAAAAATATAATTGGCATTTTTCGGGACAAACGCAAGATTTGAGCCAAAGACAAGGAAAAGCGGGTGCCCTCTGGGCGCGGACAAAACGGAGCATACTATTTTAAGTATGTGAGTATTTGGACAGCCCGATTTGACGCCGTATTTGACCAAAGATTGCGTTTGCCAGAAAATGCTATTGCATTTTCTGTGTTAATAAAAATGCAACTGCCATAAGCAGCAAGGAGAGCGCAATCGCAGCCTCTGCGCTAAAATTATTCATAATTACCGGTCCCAGAAACGGGGCAGTAATGCCGCGGACCCCTCCGAAAACCGCATAAACAGCCATATACCGCGGCGTTTCCCTGTGATGCGACATCCTTGTTATCACAACATAGCCTATGAGTTCAATCGCGGCGAATGTAATGCCTGCAATGCCCTGCGCAACTGCCAGAAACCAGATATTGTGCGTGAGAAGATATATTAACGGTATGAATGCTGTTACAATGAAAAAGAGTTTTAAAGAACTGGAAAGCGTATGCCTGTCAATGAACCTGCCCCAGAAAAAAAATCCCAGAAGCCACATGCCTGAATAAATTGCGCCGAATATGCCTGTTGCAATATTTGATATGTGAACCTTGTCAACAAGTATCAGCGGATAAAGCGGCAGCCATAAAAGCAGTCCGAATTCAAAAATAGAATATATGATGATGAATTTTAAAAACGGCTTGTTTTTTAGCGGCGCTGTAAGGTGTGAGAGCGCCTCAAGCCTCTGTTTCTTCTTTTTCTCCAGCCTAACCTTAATCCTTCCAAATTCAAGCGCAGAAAGGATGCCGAATATCGCAGCAGCAGGAAATATGTATCTGTAATTATATGTATTCTTTTCAAGTATCCACCCTGTAATGATTGACGCCACAATCCAGAAACATGCGCTGCCGACCCTGACATAACTCATAAGCCTGCCCCTTGCCTCATCAGGATAGTTCGTCTTCATAACAGAGGCATATGACGGAAACGGGATGGCTGTTATTACCATATAGATAAATACGACGAGCGTATATGCAAACGGACTTGCGACAAAAAGCATACTGAATAAAAAAGCCCTGCCGACAACATTTGGCCATACAACATACCAGACCCTGCCCTTGCCGAGTATATCCTCTGTCCAGAATATGGCAAATGCTGTTGCAATATAAGGCGCTGCTGTCAGGAGCGCAATCTGAAATTCACTGGCGCCGATTTTTCTTCCGACAATCGCTACAAAAGG
The DNA here is from genome assembly GCA_016234925.1 of Deltaproteobacteria bacterium. GTDB lineage: Bacteria > Desulfobacterota > GWC2-55-46 > UBA9637 > GWC2-42-11 > JACRNI01. Next base: position 6,162 of record JACRNI010000061.1, read on the forward strand.
AAGGAAACCTCCGCCGAATATGCCGAAAAGCGCTGCTGCCTTTACATCATAATAAAATGTATGCCTGACCCTTGGGGGAAGTGTTTTAATCTTGTTAAACATATTTTCGCATTATACAGATTTAATAAAAAACTTCACACTATATTTAGAGCATCATTCTTCCAATCATATATTCTGCAGTAGTTTATGCAGCAGCAAATACCTCATAAAAATGCGGTTAAAAAAACTTGAGACATCGCTGCATGAAAATGCCAGAGATATTTTTATACACAACGGCATAAATAAATCCGCATACAGAGCGTCAGAACAAAGCAGATCAAGGCGCGACGAAGCGAGGAGTGAGGCGTATTTTCAGCATACGCCGCAGCGACGAGCGAGGAGCAACGCAGGTATGCGAAGTTATGACGCTCTGTATAGAAATGCAAAATTATTTGCAGGACAGATTGTTAATATTGCCGCGCATATTTATAGAGATATTTCCCAAAATATTTCCCAAAATATTTCGGTGTCAAATGGTTTAGCGCCTGTTCTTTTAACCATTATCACGATTTTAAGCCTGCATACATATATTTTGATTTCACCAGCCAATAAACCATTGCAGACAGCCAGTTTGTTGATGCCGGCATCTGAAATAGAACCCGAACAGAATGACGCAAAAGATACGGAGCCAAGAAATGAAAAAATGTTATCAAAGCCTGCAAACCCCCCCCCTGTTGGATATAGCAAGAGGCGATATTGAAAAAAAGGAATTATCCCTTACATTTGACGGCGGCGCAGAAGACGGCGCTGCAAAAGAGATATTGGAAATCCTGCGGAAAAAAAGCATAAAGACAACAATATTTTTAACAGGGGAATTTATAAAAAAATATCCTGAACTTGTTAAAGATATGGCTCAAGACGGACATGAGATAGGCAACCACACATTCAGCCATCCGCACCTCACAACATATGAAAAAGATTTTAAACACATGACACTGCAAGAAGTGGATAAGGAATTTTTATCCAATGAACTTAAAGAGACCGCTGCACTTTTTAAAGAAGCAACAGGCAAAGAGATGTCTCATCTGTGGAGGGCGCCTTACGGCGAGATAAATAAAGAGATTTTAGCATGGGCTTTTGAGGCAGGCTACATCCATATATCATGGACAACAGATAAAAAGAAAAGGCAAAGCCTTGACAGCCTTGACTGGGTTAAGGATGAAGATTCAACTCTTTATCTGACCGCAGATGAGATAAAAGAAAAGATTATAAACTTTGATAAAAACGGCAATGGAGTCAATGGCGGCATAGTCTTAATGCACCTTGGAACCGAAAGACAGACACAAGAGGCGCATAAAAAACTTGAAGATATTATAGACACCCTTTCATCGCAGGGATACAGGTTTGTAAAGGTGTCTCAAATGCTGGTAAAAAATCAGAGCCGCTGATAATCCCATGTACCTATATCTCGCAAGACCTATTGTCATATCAGTTATAGTCATTATCTCAATAATTACCTTCCATAGAAATCATATCTGGGTTGATGAGGTTACATTCTGGAGGGATGTTGTAAAAAAATCGCCAATGAAGGCAAGGCCGCATAATGAAGTTGGCCGTGCCATCTCTTCCCATAATAAAGAGAATATAGGAGAGGCAATTGGAGAATTTTTATTCGCAATAAAATTAGACCCTCAAACACCGGGCCATTATATGAACCTTGGACATGCCTACATATATATCGGCGCATTTGAACAGGCAATAGAGATGGAAAATAAGGCAATATCAATGGACGCGGGTTGGGCAGACCCTTATTATTCACTTGCGCTTGCATATGAATTGCTTGGTAAAAAAGACGAGGCAATAAAAAATTGGGAGGTGTTTTTGAAATTATCTGAAGAAGAAGATAAATGGACAGAAAATGCAAAAAGGCATTTAAGAAATCTGACAACAAATTAACAGGCTGTTGAAAAAGACCTCAACAGCCTTGATTATACAGATGACAACAAAGTTGTCATTGCGAGCCTGTAAGGCGTGGCAATCTCTTGGGATTGCTTCGGACTAATGCCCTCGCAATGGCAGTTTGCCTGATGCGTTTGATTAGCAGGTTGTTGAAAGATTTTTCAACTGCTCCAGAACATATTCCCTAATATCCTTCGGCTTTGGCAGTTTTCTTGCAGCCTTGCCGTTTTCAATAAGCGGCAGCAGAAGGTTTTCAAAGCCTCCGCCGCAATCGCATTTGCCTTTATTTGAACCTAAAAGAATGATATGAGGCTTTGGCAAGGAGGTAAATTTCATCTAATCCTAATCTGACTTGTAATAAGAATCTACAATAGAATTAGCCTCATCCTCCTTTTTAAAAATATACAAGCCAAGGTTATCAAAATAGGCAGCGGAGCCATTTTGAGGAATCCCCTTTTTTTCAGATTGATTAAGAAAAAATCTAATTGTGCCGGTTGAAGGTGGTATTTTAAAGATGCCCCACACTGTTACCCATTCATTCTCTCTTTTTGCAGAGCCTAGCAAATTTTGCCCCTGTAAATAAGCGTTAATAAGATTCCCTTGTTCTTTATTCAACATATAACCATAAAGATAAGGAAGACCAGTTATTGCTCCGTCTTTATTTATACGCTCGCTAGCAACACGACCTATTAGAAGAGCATACAATCCTGTAAATTCTGGAATAAATATATCTTGGGAAAAATAGCCTTTATTCCGAATAACAAAACAAGGATTTTCTTGAAAACAGTTTTCTATGGTAGCCTCTCCAAAAGCATTCCAATATTTAGTGCCTTGATCCGCATTGGGATTACGAATCAAATTCTTACCCAATTTTTGTTCAAAAAGACTTTCTTTAGGAATTTCCTTAAAAATGGTGCATTGTATAATTATTAAAGGCATTAATAATAAAAAAAGTACTTTACTACAATTAGAATAAACTTTATTAAATGCCCACATTCTTTAACCCCTCAAGCACATGACTTCTTATATCCTTCGGCTTTGGCAGTTTTCTTGCAGCCTTTCCGTTTTTAATCAATGGCAAAAGCAGGTTTTCAAATCCTCCGCCGCAATCGCATTTGCCTTTATTTGAACCCAGCGGCACAATTTTATCAGTAAAACATTTTTTGCATCTCAAGACATCTTTTGCGCCTGACCATTTCCCCCTCTTTGCCAGAGGTTTGCCGTCTATCTCCATTATGTCCATTGCAAAGTCAACAACAGGGGCATTGCTTATGCATGTGCCTACCCCGAACGCATCAACAACAGGCTTTAATTCTGAAACCTCTTTCTCATCAATGCCTCCGCTTGCAAATAGTTTCACATCCTTAAAGCCGCGCAAATCCAGTTCCCACCTCACCTCTTCAAATATGCGGTAAAAATTCCCCCTTCTGGATGCTGGCGTATCGAGCCTCACTGCGTAGAGTTTTCCCTTCATCGCCTCTGCAACACGGATTGCCTCAAACTTTTCATCATTGAATGTGTCAATGAGCGCAACCCTTTTTACCTTTTTATCAATAACCTCATCAAATGCCTTTATTGCCTCTACTGTATCGCCAAGCACTAAAATCAAGGCATGGGGCATTGTACCCATCGGGTCTGTTTCAATGAGTTCTGCGCTTACAATCACTGCAACGCCGTCGCACCCGCCAATGAATGCAGCCCTTTCTATCATTGGCGCAACAGCAGGGTGCATGCGCCTTGCGCCAAAACTCACAACCATCTTATCTTCCGCAGCGAGCCTGATTCTTGCGGACTTTGTTGCAACGCCTGACGCCTGACATATAAGCCCTAGCATTGCAGTTTCAAACACACCGAAGTCCGTATAGAACCCTTCTATCTCCATAACAGGCTCATAAGGCTTGAATATAGTCCCTTCCTTCATACACCTTATGTGGACAGGCTTATCCTGCATGAGATACGCAACCTCTTCAATGCCTGCAAGCACAGCCCACTGCCAGTCATTTGGAAACTTCTTTGCAAAAAACTCTGCCCTGACCCGTTTGTCAATCCCCTTTTTCTTGAGGATCTCGACAGTCCGGGCAAAATATATATCCGTTGTCCTGCCTGTTTTTATATCTTTGGGGTCTGAGATGTGGAACATGAATTATCCTTTATATATTATTTTGGAGGAACTGTTGCCCTGT
>JACRNI010000052.1 GCA_016234925.1 Deltaproteobacteria bacterium
TTGATTATGTGGAAAATGATGCCCACTCATTGGAGGATATGGGGTATTTATTAAATGAGATAAGAGAAAATTTTGTCGGCGTGCGGGGCAAAGGAAAAGAGCGAGTTGAATTATACAATAGTGATATGAAGAAATCTTATAATGAGATGTATAGAATTTTAAAACCTAATAAATATGCAGTGATTGTCATCGGCAATGCAACCTATCAGGGTGAGGAAGTTAAGACCGTTGAGTTTACCATTGATTATATGACAAAACTCGGCTTTAAATTGGAAAAAGATATTTTGAAAATAATATTTGGGCTTTACAATGTAATGAAAAAAGAAAATATTCTTATTTTCAGGAAGGTCAAATAACATGGCAGATAAAGACAATAACTATGTGAGCAGACTTGAAAATGTCATAAAACAAATGCTCGTTCCTCTAAAAGATATTCCTTTCAATTTGGTGATAGAATCTTTGACAGGTAAAAAAGTTATCCCTTTTGATTACAAAAACAATGATGATGGAGAGTTGTTAGAGGTTTTAAAAAAGGTTGCTGTATTTGGCGGGAAAGAGATCAATAGAAATGGAATTGAAAGCAAACGGCCAAATGAGGTCGGAAATTATATTGAGGCTTTTGTAAAGAAGGCAATGCAGCAATATAGATTAAGGCCGGAAGTCCCATCCGGAAGAAGCGGAAAGAAAAAGGCAACCGGTTATCCCGATATCGTTTTCTTTTTCAAAGACAAGCCGTACTATCTCGAATGCAAAACCTATAATTTAGAAAATATCTCTACAACCCAAAGAAGTTTCTACTTTTCTCCTTCCGATGACTTTAAAGTCATCCATGATACCCATCATTTTATTCTGTCCTATGAAATGTTTTTAGACGGCAGAAAGAGCGATAAAAACATTTACCGGTGCAAGCATTATAAGATTTTATCGTTAGAGTCGCTATCTCTTAATGTTAAATACGAGTTCAATTCCGATAACCAGAGAATGTATTCCGGTAAAAACGGAACAATTATTTTGGATGAAGGAGAGGTCGGGTAAAATTTAAGCCATCAGGTCGCAGATGAGGTTAGGGGTCATTTTAACGGCAAGGTATTTAAGACAATAATCTCAAGAAATGTGCGGTTGAGCGAAAGTCCGAGTTTTGGCAAGCCGGTTTTGCTTTATGACATTGCATCAAAGGGCGCTGTAAGTTATCTTGAACTCGCAAAAGAGATGCTGGCCAGAAATTGACCACAAACAAGGAGACAATTTTAAGATGAAAACCTGTTCTGAAAGCGATATTCTATTTGTCATAACAAGAGAAGATGTGCAATATGAGGCAAAGGAAAAACTGGGACGTGAATTAACGGAAGATGAAATTGAAATTGCAAAAAAGGGATTGGAGTGTGGATTGCTCACCGATATTGATTCAGTGTATGACGCTATTTTTGAGGAAATTCATACCGAATGATTTTTGGTAACAAGAGGGTATTTATGTTGACAAAGAAAAGGGTTCTCGGCAAGGGGCTTGGCGCCTTAATCCAAAGTGTTGAAAGAACAGGCGGGGATTATATTAAGGCGTCTATAAATGATATAAAGCCAAACATGTTTCAGCCCAGAAAGATGTTTGATGAAAAGTCTCTTAAAGAACTTACGGATTCTATAAGAGAAAAGGGTATCCTTGAGCCGCTTCTTGTCCGCAGAAACAATTCGGGCTTTGAACTTATTGCAGGGGAGAGAAGGCTTCGGGCTGCAAAACTTGCGGAACTAAAGGAAGTGCCTGTTCTTATCATGGACGCCTCAGATGAAGAGGCGCAGGAACTTGCTATTATAGAAAATATCCAGAGAGAGGGACTGAACCCGATTGAGCAGGCAGAGGGGTTTAAGAGTCTTATTGAAAAATTTGGTCTTTCACAAGAGGATGTTGCAAAAAAAGTTGGCAAAGAAAGGGCGAGTGTTGCAAATTTTTTAAGACTGTTAAAACTGCCGCAGGACATAAGGGATGAGATAACAAAAGGCTCAATAACAATGGGACATGCAAAGATAATCCTTTCTATTGATAAGGAATCATTACAAAGAGAGATTTGCAGAAAGGTAATCCAGAAAGGGCTTTCTGTGAGGGAAACAGAAAACTTAATCAATAAATACAAAGGGTTAGCCAAGCCAGCCGCTTCTATAAAAAAGGCGGCTTTAGAGGTCAAATATATAGAAAAAGAAATGCAAGGCATACTTGGCACAAAGGTATCTATTAAAGAAAAAAAAGGAAAGGGAAGGATTGAGATAGAATTTTATTCCCTTGATGAGTTTGAGAGATTGCTTGAAATAATAAGGGCGGTAAAAAAGTAAAAAGGTGATGATATGAAAAATTACACCGATTATAAAGGCTGATTACACAGATTAAGGCAAAATAGTAGTTTTTAATCTGTGTAATCGTATTCCCAAAATCTGTGTAATCAATTTCTTCATAGGAGGTGCATCATGTTTTTCGGAAAGAATAAGGAAAAAGGTTCTACAGAGGCGCAGATGAGCGGTTTTATTGGCAAGGGTGTAAATATTGAAGGCAGGCTGAGTTTTGACGGCTCTGTCAGGATAGACGGCGATTTTAAAGGAGAGATTGATGCTGAAGGATTGCTCATCGTTGGCGAGGGCGCATTGATTGAGGCGAGCATAACTGTTGGCTCTGCAGTGATATGCGGTGAGGTAAAAGGGGATATAGACGCAAAGACAAAGGTTGAATTAAAATCGCCTGCGCATATACAAGGCAACATAAGGACTCAAAATATTGTCATAGAAGAAGGCGTTATATTTGAAGGCAACTGCATAATGAAAGGCAGGAAAGAGGAAAAAATATCATTGGTTGAAAAACAAGGGGAAGAGGCGAGAAAGATGGGAGGCTATTAATTGCGAACCTTTTTTATAGCATTATTGCAGATTTATTTCCTTGTTTTGCCTTTGTATTCAATTGCAGGCGAAAACTTGTCCGTTCCTAATGGGGATACAAGGCATATTTTGGCTGCGCTTGCAAGGCTTGAAGTTCCGAAAGAGTTGATAAACATCGGCAAATGGAATGAAGATTCTTTTGTCCTGCTTGCTGAAAAACAATCGCAAAAATTATATTTGTTTGACAATTCATATAATCTTATAAAGACATTTCAGATTACAACAGGACAAAATAACGGCAATAAAGAACGGGTCGGCGATAAAAAAACGCCGGAGGGCGTTTATTTTTTTACATCTGTTAAGGAAGACAAGGAACTCCTGCCGCAATACGGCTTGATAGCGATTCCCATAAACTACCCCAATTTTTTTGATAAACTTCAAGGGAAGGATGGCAACGGCATATGGCTTCACGCAACTGACCAGCCGACAAGGCCGATAAAACCATTTGATACAAAAGGCTGCATAGTCGCTGTGAATGAGGATGTGCTTGAACTTGCAAGATATATAAAATTGGAAACAACGCCGCTTGTAATAGTTGATAAGATAGAATTTGTCCCGCTGGAGGTTATGAAAGAAGAGGACCAAGAGGCGTGGGAATTTTTAAATAAATGGCGTAAAGTTTGGGAAGGAAAAAATCTGCGTGATTATATGAGTTATTATTCCAGTGATTTTAAATCAAGAGGCATGGATATAAAGGCATGGAGAAAATATAAGGCATCTTTAAATCAAATCAATTCAGAGAGAAAGATTTCTATAAGAGGTATAAAGATATTAAGGCATGCTGATAATATAATTGCCTCGTTTATCCAGCACTATATTGGCGAAGGCACAAACGATACAGGCATAAAAAGGCTGTATATTGAGGATACTGAAGATGGTTTGAAGATTATCGGCGAAGAGTATACCGCCATGCCAAAGCAAGACCCTTCAAAGATTGCAGATAGACTTTCTGAAAAACTGCCTGCCGCGTCAAATAAACAGCAGACAGCAAAGAGAGAAGAAAACACATCTTTACAAAAGACCTCAGCAGTTAATAACGGGGCAAATACTGAGAAGACATCAAAGACAAAA
>JACRNI010000053.1 GCA_016234925.1 Deltaproteobacteria bacterium
GGCGGTTTCTGATTATATAACAAAGATGCCGGGCGGAAAAGGCGCTGTGAGAGAGGTCTCTGAACTCATCCTTAAAGTCCAGAATAAATGGCCAGAATAAGTGGCCAGAATAAGTGGAATGCTGTTGTCAAGAAATATTTTTTATAAATAAATTATAAAATTCTTTACACCTGCCATTACAGTTGGTATAATTTTTGCTATGAAAGCCAAAAGGGTAAGGATATTATTATTGTCCCTCCTAGTTTCCTTTATCTTTGCCATCGGCATATCCATATTCATAAACTATCAAATCCAGAAAAGCGCAAAAAATATTTCCCAGAAAACCTCTTCAAATGCAGATGTAGTGGTTAATAATGTCCATTATACAGAGGACAAGGACGGCAATAAACAGTGGGAACTTGAGGCGTTAAAGGCACAGTATTTTAAAGAAGGCGATGTTACAATATTTGAAAATGTGAATCTTACATTATATGCAAAAAACGGCAAGGTATATGTAATCAAAGGCAAAAACGGCAAGTTGATGAATGAAACAAAGGATGTTGAAGTGAATGGCAATGTAACAGTAACCTCTGAAGACGGCTATAAATTGAATACTGAATCATTAAAATATGCTGCCAGCGGAAAACAGATAACAACAAATGATAAGGTTTCGCTTACAGGTCCGCGAATGGATGTAGATGGCATTGGTCTTCTTATAGATATGAATAAGGAAACTGTTTCGGTGTTAAAAAACGCAAGGGCGGTGATAAAAAATGCAAAAACGTAAAAACAAGGGTCAAGAGTCATGGGTTATGGGTCAAGGATTAAGGCGGGTACCCATCCAAAGGATGGGTGGGGGTCAAGGGCAAATCTTAAAAGGTATTTTATTTTACCTTTTGCCTTTAGCCTTTAGCCTTTTGCCTATTTTTGCCATTGCAGAGGAAAAAACAAAGGCAGATGAACCTCCGCAGCCGATCAATATTACATCAAACAGAATGGATGCCAATAAGAAAGAGCAGATTGTTATATTCACCGGAAATGTTGTTGCTGTGCAAAAGGACATGACAATTGATTCAGATGAACTCAAAGTCTATTATACAGAAGGCGATGATGTAAGAGAAATCATTGCAATAGGAAATGTCAAAATCACGCAGCCAAACAGGGTTGCAACAGGGGAAAAGGCTGTATATACTAAAGCAGACAGCAAGGTTGTGCTTACAGGCAATCCTCAGGCGCAGCAAGGAAATGATACTGTAAAAGGGGACAGGATAACAGTATTTTTAAACGATAATAAGAGTATTGTTGAAAGCGACGGGACAAGCAGGGTAAAGGCAGTGATATTCCCGAAAAAAGGGCAGTCAAAATAGTTTTACAAGTTCACGCTCAAAAATGTTCCAGATACAAGGCGGAGCAAGGCTTCAAGCGAGGCATACTTTTGCAGTATGTTGAGCGCAGAAGCCGCAGCGACAACGCACGGGGCACCCATTGCGGAGCAATGGGTCGGGGCATTTTTCAGCGTGAACTCATCAAAGGAGACGAAGTGATATTAAAAGCCTTCAACCTTGCAAAATCTTTTAAAAAAAGAACTGTTGTTGATGATGTGAGTTTAGAAGTGTCTCAGGGTGAGATAGTTGGACTTCTCGGCCCAAACGGCGCTGGAAAGACAACAATATTTTACATGATAGTCGGACTGATACCACCTGATTCAGGCCATGTCAAAACAGGCGCGGATGATATTACAGAACTTCCAATGTATATGAGGGCAAGGCAGGGCATAAGTTATCTGCCTCAAGAGCCGTCTGTATTCAGGAAATTGACTGTTGAAGAAAATATAAGGGCTGTGCTTGAATTCTTGAATCTTCCGAAAGACGAGGAAAATGACAGGTTAAATAAACTCATGAACGATTTCGGCATAAGCCATCTTAAAAAAACAAAGGCGTATGAACTTTCTGGCGGAGAGAGGAGAAGGGTTGAAATCGCAAGGGCATTGGTTAATTCTCCAAAATACATGCTCCTTGATGAACCGTTTGCCGGCATAGACCCGATTGCGGTTAAAGATATTCAGGATATGATTAAAGAATTAAAATCTAAAAATATAGGCGTTCTGCTTACAGACCACAATGTGCGGGAAACCCTCGGCATATGCGACAAGGTGTATATAATAAATGAGGGCAAGATACTAAAATCAGGCTGCCCCTCAGATATATTGGAAAGCGAAGATGTAAAAAGGGTGTATTTAGGAGAAGGGTTCAGGGTTTAACATAAAGAGTCAAAGCGACAAAGGGTCAAAGTATCAAAGAAAAAAATACTATGACACTCTGATACTCTGACACTTTGATACTTCTAAAACTTATGGCTGCAGAAATCAGACAAGAATTAAGACTGACACAGCAGTTGGTAATGACGCCTCAGCTTCAGATGGCGATCAAACTCCTGCAATTATCAAGGCTTGAACTTGTTGAACAACTGCGTGAAGAGATAGAACAAAACCCTGTTCTGGAAGAAACAATAAATACTGATAAAGATGTATGGGATGAGACACCTTCAATTACCTCAACTGTTTCTGAAGAAAAGACAGATGGCAAAGGAGATATAGATTGGCAGACATACCTTGAAAACTATCATGACGCAGACAGGATTGGCCAGAGATTTTCAAATGATGCCAATGATGATGAACAAACCCAGTTCGGCTCAACATTGACAAAAAAAACCACATTAGCAGACCACCTCTTATGGCAGCTGCACTTGTCTGCATTCACGGCTGAAGAGGTAGAAATAGGCGCATTCATAATTGGCAATATAGATGATATAGGCTATTTAAGAATAAGCGCAGAAGAGATTGCTCAGGAATTGAGTGTCCATGCGGACAATGTTGAGTCTATTCTAAAAAGGATTCAGGAATTTGACCCGATAGGCGTCGGCGCTAGAGATTTGAAGGAATGCCTTCTTATTCAGGCAAAATTTTTGCCAAAGCCAAAGAAAGATAATATCAATATCATTGAGGATATTATAAATTATCACTTAAATCTTCTTGAAAAGAAAGATTATAAGGCAATAGCAAAGGCGCTTAACATTCACATTTCCAAAGTCATTGATGCGATAAAGATTATATCAAATATGGAGCCTAGACCGGGCAGGGCATACGGCGCAGATGACAGCCAGATAATAATCCCCGATGTCTATATACAAAAGGTTGGAAGCGAATATGTGGTTCTTTTAAATGAGGACGGCCTGCCAAAATTAAAGATAAGTCCTTATTACAAAGACATGCTTTCAAAAAACGGCAGCGCATCTGACGGCGCAAAATCTTACATTCAGGAGAGACTCCGTTCCGCCGCATGGCTGATAAAAAGCATACATCAGCGCCAGAAGACAATTTATAAGGTTACAGAGAGCATTATAAAATTTCAGAGGGAGTTTTTGGATAAGGGCGTGAGTTTTCTGAAAATCCTTATCCTGAGGGATATTGCGCAGGATATAGGCATGCACGAATCAACAGTCAGCAGGGTAACAAATAATAAGTATGCGCATACGCCGCAGGGCATATTTGAGTTGAAATACTTTTTTAGTTCCGGCATAAGCGGAGGAGACGGCGTTGACATATCAGCAGAAAGCGTGAAACAGAGCATAAAAAAACTTGTAATATCAGAAAATCCTAAAAAACCTCTTTCAGATGAGAAGATAGTCCAACTCTTGAAAGACTCTAACATTGATATAGCAAGGAGAACCGTTGCAAAATACCGCGAGGCAATAAACATCCGTTCATCAAGCGAAAGAAGGCAGAGATTTTAAAAGACAGGTGATAGGCAAAAAGACAGGTAGAGATAAGACAGGTAGAGGTAGAGGATTTACCTATACCTATACCTATATTTTTAGCCCATAGCCTCTAGCCAATTTAATTAAAAGGAGGAATAGATGCACACAACAGTAACATTTAGACACCTAGAATCATCAGATGCTATCAGGGACTATGCAACTGAAAAGGCGGAAAGGGCGGCAAAATATTTGATAGAACCGATTGAGGTTCACTGGGCGCTGTCAGTAGAAAAATTCAGGCATATTGCAAGTATTACAATTGCGGCCAATGGCATAACCATAAAGGGTGAGGAGCAGACTCAAGATATGTATTCTGCTGTTGATTTGGTTATGAACAAAATAGAAAAGCAGATGAGGAAATTCAAGGAAAAACTTAAAGATCATAAACCCGGCGCTGCTGCCGCCAAAAGAGCGCAGAAGGAATTTCAGCCAAAGGTTATAAGGGCTGGCAGGTCTTCAATAAAGCCGATGTCTCTTGAAGAGGCAGTGTCGCAGATTGACGCGCTCAAAAATAACTTTCTAGTATTTGCAGACACACATACAGATAATATAAATGTGCTTTATAAGCGGAAAGACGGAAATTATGGTTTAATAGAAACCGCTGGAAGATAAAAAACAGGCTATAGGTTATAGGCAATTCAAAATTCAAAACGTAAAGTTCAAACGAATGTCAAACGCCAAATAGTCAAACAATAATCAATTACCAAGCACCAATAAACAAACAATAACCAATAATCAAGCACCAAATAACAAACTGTTTGGAATTTGTGATTTTGGACATTGGAATTTATTTGGAATTTGGGATTTTGATTATTGGAATTTGTTTGTAATTTGGATTTTGTAATTTTTTTACTTTTGCCTTTTGCCTTTTTATTTTACCTATCACCCATCACCTTTCTTTTTTAACATATATCTCCTTTGCAATATCAGTGTCTATTGCAAGCATTGTCTCACCTATCTCTATTACAAAAGACGGCTTTTTTTGGTGAAGTCTTATAATGCTTCCCGGGACAATGCCGAGCGAACCTAGTTTATCAAGCCTTGTGTGCGAAGTAGGCACGATAAAGACAATCCTGCAAACATCTCCGACACCTGTGTCTTTTAATGACTGAACCACTGGTTTTACATCAATCTTAAATTTTCTGCAGCATTCTCCTTTTGGTATCGGAAGTCCATGCGGGCAAGTGGGAGGATGTCCAAGCAAAGTGCAGATGCTGTCTGTTACAAGAGGCGAGAGCGAATGTTCAAAACTGCACGCATTTTTTTCTAATTGACCCTGTTCAATATCCAATACCTCTGATAAAAGCCTTTCTGCAAGTCTGTGCCTTCTGATAATCGCCTCTGCAAGCATCTCGCCTTTTTGAGTCAAGGTAATCTTATCGCCTTCAATTTTGGCAATATTATCTTTTTCCATTTCCAGCAGGGTATCCATGCACCCCTTTGCCTCAATTACCTCTTCTATGCTCAGAAGATGCGCAATGCTGTTTTCCCCCTCTTCTCTCTGTGTCCATATAAATTCTAAAATTTCTTCTACAACCTTATTATCTTCCATACATGCACCTCTTTTTATTCAAATATATTTTGTAGCCGCAGGCTTTAGCCTGCGAAATCAACGCACCCATAAAGGGTGCGGCTACCATTCGTGCAGCATTCGGCTTAAAATTGTACTTCAAAAAATCTCAAAACAAGATTAACCGCACCTCCGACAAATATTGCAAATGGAAATATAAATGCCGACATCCAGACTGCTGTTTTCATGCCCCTTTCTTTTGCAATCATAAAAAAGTTTGCAACGCAAGGCACAAAAAGCGTCATGGTTATAAGGCTTACAACAACCTGTGTTGCATCAAGCACTCCGTCTTTCTGCAATGCAAAAAGCCCTGCTGCGCCATAGTCCCTTCTCAAAAAACCGACTATAAACGCCTCTGTTGCCTTTGCAGGCAGACTCAAAAAACCCTCAATAACAGGCGATGTAATCCTTTCAACGATTGTAAGTAATTTTAATTTATCAAATACAAATAACACAAATGTGCCTAAAATAAAAAGAGGCACAGCCTCTCTTAAATACCATTCAATCCTGATAAGTGTTTTGACAATTATATTTGTTAATTGAGGAATCCTTATTGGAGGTATTTCAAGCAAAAAATCCGATGGGTCTCCTGATAAAACCTTTGACGCAAGAAAACCTACAAGAAGCATGGTAAAGACAATAACACCTCCCCAGATAATGGTCGCCTTTAAAGACAATGCGCCAAGCATGCCGAGGATAACGCCGAGCTGCGCTGAACAAGGCACGGCAAGCGCAAGAAGAAGGGTTACTATTATCCTGTCCTTTTTTGTCTCAAGGATTCTTGTTGTCATTGTTGCCATTGTATCACACCCAAGCCCAAGGACCATTGGCAGAACCGCCTTCCCATTAAGCCCCATAATCTTAAATACCTTGTCAACCATAACAGCAAGCCTTGGCAGATACCCTGAATCCTCAAGTATTCCAAAAAATAAAAAGAAATAGCCGACAATCGGAAGGACAATGGCAATTGCGTATGTGAGAGCCATTGTTATCATGCCGTACTGTCCCACCAGCAAATCCTGTATTATTTCAAAAGGAACAACCGTCTTTACA
>JACRNI010000060.1 GCA_016234925.1 Deltaproteobacteria bacterium
AAGGCGTATTCGCTAAAGGTCTATGATATTCCGCAGGCAGGACCTGCTGCAAAAGGAAAGGCGATTGTAAATATCTTAAATCTTGCGCCAAATGAAAAGATGACTGCATTCCTGCCGGTAAAAGAATTTACAGAAGGAAGGTTTATTGTTATGGCTACAAGGTGCGGCGTGATAAAAAAAGTGGATTTAACAGTATTCTCAAATATCCGTTCAGGCGGTCTCATTGCGCTGGGGCTTGATGATGGCGATGAACTGATTGCGACAAGACTTACAGACGGCTCAAAAGAACTCTTCCTCGGCACAAGGGAAGGGCAGGCGATAAGGTTTAATGAATCGCAGGTTCGGGACATGGGAAGGACTGCAAGGGGTGTCAGGGCAATAAAACTCGGCAAGGAAGATGTGGTTGTGGCAATGGAGGCGCTTGAGGAAAACAGAACCATTTTGACTGTTACAGAGCGGGGTTACGGCAAGAGGACAGAAATAGGGGAATACAGAAGCCAATTGCGAAGCGGAAGCGGGATAATAAATATAAAGGTTACTGAAAAGAACGGGCCTGTTGTCGGCATTGCGCAGGTAACAGGCGAAGATGAACTTATGATTACAACCAACATCGGAAAGATTATAAGGATAGTGATGAAGGGGGTATCTGTAATTGGCAGAAACACGCAAGGCGTAAAATTGATAGATATTGAAAAGGAAGAAAGGGTTACAGGCATTGCCCCTATTGCAGAGAAAGAGGAAGAGGGTGAGGAGAATTAAGGGTCAAGGGTCAAGGGTCAAGGGTCAAGATTATTTATTTCTTGCTTCTTACCTCTTACTTCTCACTGTTTTTTTATTTTCTTGCTCTGACGACCCTGCAACGCATGCGTATCAAAAGGCGGATGAACTCCTGTCAAAAGGGCAGTATGAAAAGGCAATAAAGGCTTACAAAAATATTGTCGAGAAGTATCAGGAAAGCATAGTTGCTTCTCAAGCGCAGTATAAGATTGGGCAGATACATCAACTCTATCTGCATGATGACAATCAGGCGATAAAATCATATGAAGTCTTGATGCTGATGTATCCCTACAGCAAAGAGGTTATCTCCGCTAGAAAAGATATGGCGGAAATTTATACAAGGCAGGGCATTTATCAAAAGGCAATTACTGAATATCAGTGGCTCATAAGAAATTCAAGGAGTGTTGAGAGGGAAAAATTTCATTATGAAATTGCCATGTGCTATTTGAAAATGTCTGATGCAACGCAGGCAAGGATAGAACTGCAGGAGTTAGTTAAAAATTCGCCTTCCACGGAACTCGCCCCTAAAATACATTACCAGATAGCAAATACATTTTACATTGAAGGAAAACTAAAGGATGCAATAAAGGCTTATGATAATTTTATAAATAATTATCCTGATGATATGCTTGCTATAGAGGCAAGATTTAATAAGGCTGTGTGTCTTGAAGAGACAGACAATTTAAAAGATGCGCTTGCGCTTTACAGGGCAGTTGCTGACAAATATACAAATAAAGATGCTGTCCAAGAGCGGATTAGCGGCATTGAGGCAAGAATGAGGCAGGGAAGGTAAAAAATGCAGGGTCAAGGGTCAAGGGTCAAAGGTCAAGGGTGCGATGTAGGTGTTTTAGGCGCAGGCACATGGGGGACAACCCTTGCAAATCTAATCGCAGAAAAAGGGTATAAGGTAAACCTCTGGGTAAAGAGGGATGACCTTTGCCAGAAGATACAAAAAACAAGAGAAAATCCTGATTATCTGCCCGGCATAAAACTGTCTAAAAATATACAGCCTACAACATCCATTGAGGATGCAGTCAAAGACAAGGCTTTTATTATCTGCGTTATACCTTCACACGGAGTAAGACCTGTTCTATCTTCAGCAAAAAACCTTTTCTCAAAAGACAGCCTCATTTTAAGCGCATCAAAAGGCATAGAAGAAGATACCCTCCTGACTGTGTCCGGCATATTAAAAAGCATCTTGCCGGAGACTATACATAAAAACATTGCTGTGCTGTCAGGACCATCCTTTGCAAAAGAGGTGAGTTTAAAACTGCCGACTGCAATTTGCGTTGCCTCTGAAGAAAAAAAACCTGCTGAAGGATTTCAGAATCTGTTTCATACGGATTATTTCAGGGTCTATACAAATGAGGATTTAATCGGCGTTGAACTGGGCGGCGCATTAAAGAATGTAATTGCAATAGCAGCAGGCATATGCGACGGACTTGGGCTTGGGAATAATGCAAGGGCAGCGCTTATAACAAGGGGGCTGGCTGAGATTGCAAGGCTTGGAAATAAGATGGGCGCAAACCCATTGACATTTTCAGGGCTTTCAGGGCTTGGGGATATGGTCTTAACATGCACAGGAGACTTAAGCAGAAACAGGCATGTGGGGCAGATGATCGGCAAAGGATATAAACTTGATGACATCTTAAAGGAAATGAAGATGATTGCAGAGGGCGTAAAGACAACAAGGTCTGCTTATAACTTGTCAATTAAACACACTGTTCCAATGCCGATAACAGAGCAGATTTACAAGGTTCTTTATGAAAATAAATCTGCAAAAAATGCTGTATTTGAACTTATGACAAGGGAGCAGAAAGGAGAAGGTTTTTAATACGAACGCAATAAATGTCTTTATACTGCGTTGGACTCCTCGGAAAATCCTCAACATACTAATTAGTATGCCTGCGGTTTTCCTCGTCGTCCGCCTTGTCTAAAGCCATTTCTTGCGTTCGTATGATGTAACTTTATTTAATGCGTTTGTATTAGATTTTTCTGGTGGAGCTGAGGGGGATCGAACCCCTGACCTACAGACTGCCAGCCTGTCGCTCTCCCAACTGAGCTACAGCCCCATGTTTATCCGATTTTTTTTAAAATAACATCTAAAATTTGTATTGTCAATCTGATTTATGCTATCCTTAAATCCATGTCATTTAAATCAGGTTTTGTGTCAATAATAGGCAGCCCGAATGTGGGCAAATCAACGCTTTTGAACATCCTTCTTGGCGAGAAAATCGCCATCGTCTCTCCAAAGCCGCAGACAACAAGGAATAAAATCACAGGCATAAAAAATCTTCAAGATTGCCAGATTATCTTTTTGGATACCCCCGGCATTCACAGGGCGAAAAAAGAACTGAATATCCTGATGTTAAAACAGGCTCTATCTGCGTTAAAGGATGTTGATGCAATAATCTACATGGTCTCGGCAAATAAGATTATTGATGATGATGAAAGATATATTATTGATAGTTTCAAGAATATTAAAATACCTGTAATCCTCTGCATAAACAAGATTGACCTTATTAGAAAGGATAATCTCCTGCCCTTGATTGATGAATATTCAGGTCTTTATAAATTTAAAGAGATTATTCCAATCTCGTGCAAAAAAAATGACAACCCAGAGAGATTTATAGACAGGCTGCTTGAAATCATAATAAAACTTCTTCCAGAAGGACCAAAATATTTTCCGGATGATATTTTCACAGATTTGCCAGAGAGGTTCATAGTTGCAGAGATTATACGGGAAAAGATTTTTGAACTCACAAAAGAGGAGATTCCTTATTCAACTGCTGTTCAAGTTGAGGAGTTTAAAGAAGAGCCGCAAAAATCGCTCATAAAAATTATGGCGGCAATAAATGTTGAAAGGGACTCGCAAAAGGGCATTATCATCGGCAAAAAGGGCGGCATGCTGAAGGAGATTGGCACAAGGGCAAGGCTTGATATAGAAAAACTTTTAGGCGCAAAGGTGTTTTTAAAATTGTTTGTTAGGGTTCAGGAAAAGTGGACTGAAGATAAAAATATATTGAAGGAGTTTGGATACAATTAAAATGAAACCCATTGTTGCAATAGTAGGAAGACCGAATGTCGGCAAATCATGCCTTTTTAATAAGATAATCGGCAGAAAAAAGGCGATTGTCAAAGACGAGCCCGGTGTTACAAGAGATTTGAACTACGGAGATGTAGTTGACGGCAGCCTTACATTCACGCTTATTGACACAGGCGGTTTTGAACCTGACACAAAGGATGAAATCCTTGCCAAAGTGAGAGAACAGGCGCGGGTTGCAATAGAGGATGCTGATATAATAATTTTTTTAATGGATGCGAGGCAGGGGCTTGTGCAAAATGATACGGATGTTGCCGGCATTTTGAGAAAGGCAGGAAAGCCTGTGATATACGCAGTCAACAAGGTTGACACACCGAGGGTTAAGGATAATATCGGAGAATTTTTTAGCCTTGGCATGAAAGAGATAATCCCTGTATCTGCTGAACACGGCATGGGCATTGATGAACTTCTGGATAAAATCAGGGAATTCATACCCGAAACTAAAGAAGAGATTAAAGAAGATGTTGAGCGGATAAAGATTTCAGTTATCGGCAGACCGAATGTCGGAAAATCAACCCTTGTAAATAAATTGCTCGGCTATGAAAGGGTTATGACAAGCCCTGTTGCAGGCACGACAAGGGATTCCATTGATACGGCTTTTGATGTTGATGAAAGAAAATACCTGCTAATAGACACTGCCGGCATAAGGCAAAAGGGAAAGATAAGCAGGGCTGTTGAGCAATATTCTGTTATGCAGGCGATAAGGAGTATTGACAGATGCAATGTTGCGCTCATTGTCATAGATGCTGAAGAAGGCATAACAGAGCAGGATGAAAGGGTTGCCGGCATTGCATATGAAAATGGAAAGGGCTGCGTAATTGTAGTAAATAAATGGGACGCTGTTGAAAAGACAACAAACACTGCAAAGGAATACGAGGAAAGGATTAAGTGGAGGGCAAAGTTCTTGCAGTTTGCGCCGGTTATTTTTGTCTCTGCATTAAAGGGGCAGAGGGTAAAGAAGATAATAGATGTTGTTGATGAGGTTAATAAGCAGCTTTCAACAAGGGTGCAGACATCTTTGTTAAACAAGTTCTTTAACGAATTTGCAAAAACGCATCAACCGCCGGTTTATAAAAGCAAAGAAATAAAGATTTATTACATTACGCAGATTTCAACAAACCCGCCCACATTTGTCGCATTTACAAACTATCCTGAAGGCATCCACTTTTCATACAAAAGATTTTTCATAAACAAGATACGGGAAGAATTTGGATTGGACAAGATTCCTGTAAGGCTGATATTCAGAAAAAGAGAGCGGGGCTAAAATGATATTTATCTGCTCTTTAAAACATCCACCCTGCCGCAATAACTAAAAAGTCTGCACTTACTGCAAAGCGGCGAAATAGGTTTGCAAATATTCTGCCCAAATTGAACAAGCATGTCATTTATAATCAGCCAGTATTTTTTCGGGAGTTTTTTCCTTAAGGCAAATTCTGTTTCTTCAGGGGTCTTTGTCTTAACATAACCCCACCTGTTTGTGATTCTGTGAACATGCGTATCAACGCATATCCCTGCTTTGCCGTAACCCAGCGTAACAACAAGGTTTGCAGTCTTTCTGCCAACACCTTTTAACTTCAAGAGTTCATCAATTGTGTCAGGGACTTTTGAATTGTATCTTTCTACAAGTTCCCTGCATATTCCTTTGATATTTTTTGTCTTTACACGATAGAACCCCACTGGGTAGATTGCCTTTTCAATGGTTTTAAGAGGAATGGCTCTCATCTTTTGAGGCGTAGATGCGATTTTAAACAGTCTTTTTGATGCCTCAAGGGTTGTCTTGTCCTTTGTTCTTAAACTTAATATGCAGGAAATCAAAACCTTGAATGGGTCGCGGGTCTTTTCTGATACTTGGGTTACAGCAGGGGCGGAAAATTCTTGAACAACGCTTTTTAAGATTTTTACAACCTTGTGGATTTCTCTATCATGCACAGTTAGTCCTATAAATCACTTCTTTTTAGGCATGAAAAATGTCCCGACCTCTTTGCCGTCAAAAACCTTTTTCAGTATATCCTTGTCATTTCCATTAACAATAAGCGTTGGCACTCCGAATTCTCCTGCCTTTTTTGCTGCCATAACCTTTGAGGCAAACCCGCCTGTGCCGTATCTTCCTGCTGTGCCTAATGTTTTAATCTCAAGGCTGTCAATATCATCAACAAATGGAATCAATTTCGCAGATTTATCATGTTTCGGGTCGCCGCTGAAAAGTCCGTCTGTATCAGTAAGTATAACAAGCAAATCAGCGTCAACCAGATGAGTTACAAGGGCTGCAAGGTTGTCATTATCGCCGAATTTGATTTCTTCCACTGCAACTGTGTCATTTTCATTTATGATTGGGATAATGCCAAAATCAAAAAGCGTCTTAATGGTATGTCTTGCATTTAAAAATCTTTTTTGAGCAGTAATATCATCATGGGTTAAGAGGATTTGAGCAACCTTTATATGAAAAGGCGCAAATGCCTTTTCATACATGGACATCAGACTTACCTGACCGATTGATGCGATTGCCTGCTTTTCAGAAATGGTCTTTGGCTTTTCATGCAGACACATCTTTTTCATGCCAATGGCAATCGCGCCTGACGACACAACGGCAGCATCCCTTCCGCTGTCTTTAAGAGCAGAAACAGATTTTGCAAGGTTGTGAAACACTTTGCTGTCAAGCCCTTCAAGGTGATGCCCTGCAAGAACAGCGCTTCCAACCTTGATAACAATGCGGTTTGCTTTGTTTATAAGATTTTTTCTTATATTCGCTTTTGTCATAAAATTTCTTTTAGCAATTGTCGCTTTCCTGCAACTGTGCGTTGGCTATCCTATTTCCAATGTTGAATTATATGTTTTTCTAAAATCGCCTTTCTTTTTCTCGTTGTATAAAGGCAGTCCGATGAGTTTGTAATCATTGTTTTCAAATTTTAGCAACTTTGAATTACCATACTTTTTAGAAATTTCTTCAAGGAATTTTTCTTTCCATCCCTCTTTACCTTCTGCAAAAGCACCTTGTGCTGTCTTTGAACTGGTCGCCTTTTGGCTCTATGAAAACCTGATAGTAAAGATTTTTCTTTTCCTGTTTCAGAAATAATAAAAAGTCGGGTTGAAAACCTCTGCCTTTGTCAAAGTCGTAGATGGTGTAAACTTCCTCGTTACGCAAAAGAAAAACCTGTTCGTATTTTGTCTCTAAGTTTCCCATTGTGTCTTTGAGAAAATAAATCAAGTTGCGTTCTTCACTTGTCCCGTTGAATGAATCCAACACATACCAATTCTTTTGCACTAACTCTTTCTCTAATGTTTTACTCTCGTCATTTTCTTCAATCATTTTTTCTTTTGCGCCCTCAAATATCTCGTTGAATTTTGTTGCTGAAAATTCCGAACCGATAAACGGATTTGAAATTTCTTTCAAATAGTTTTCAATCTTGTCAAAGAAGTGAAGTAAAATATCAAGTTGAATTTCATTTGAAACATCATTCATGTCTTTGTATGTTTTCGGAGTGATAATATTCAATTGCAAGTCGCCTAAAAATTTATCATCCAGAATTTCATCAACACTTTCTATTTTCAATTCACCTTTCAGTTTTTCAAATCGCAAAAGCGAAAGGTCTTTTTTTGCTTTGATGTTTATTGCTTTTCTTATTATATGCATGGCAAATTCTTTCAAGAACGGTGAAATGGTTTTCCCATCTTCCTGTTTTGTAGCATATCTTTTTTTATCTTCATCTTTGTCCATTACAATTCCTTCCTCTTGCACACTTGTCAATGGAACTGTAAAAGAAAATTCAAAGTCCTTTTTTATTTCTTTTAATGTTAACTTTTTGCTGTTTGGATTTTCTTTTTGCTCATTCATCCACAATTTTATCGTCTTGTAAAAATCAGTGGCTTTAAATTCTTTTTTCAAAGCAAATGTTTTTACTTTTTTATTGTCGTCAATATATCCTTTGTTTTTAAGTTCGTTTTTCAACTGACTTAAGTAGCGGTTTTCGTCATCACTGTGATAATAAAATTCTTCCAACACTCTCAATTCGTGTTCAAGATTGTCGTCAAACTTTCTTTTCAAGAGTGGTTTATTTTCATACGCAAACGGATAATATCTCACTCCTCTGCCTATTAACTGAACTTCCGATGTTGTCGCTTCCGAGGTTTTGGTATTTGAGCCGCCTTCATTTTGTCCCTCATACAAACGGACAATATCAAACAAGTTCAAAACATCCCAACCTTCCGTCAATCGTTGAACAGTGAAGATTGCAGCAATTTTATTATTCTTATGTTCCAGTGAGTTCAACTGTTTTTCCTGCTCCTCTGATGTTTTCTCAATCGTCTTTGTTCCCGATTTTGAATTTGTAATAATACAATTTCTATCTGCGAAAGTGTATTTGAGATAATTGATGATTTCACTCCATTCAATTTTGTTTTCAGCAATGAAGTGTTTTATATCAATGATTCTGCTTTTTCCCTTTTCATAAATTTCTTTTCCAAAAAACTTTTCTTCTTCATATTTTTCAATGAACGAAAAATCCTTTACAGAAAGGTTTTTGATTAACTCTTTAAATTCTTCAAAGTCGTCTTGTGAATCAACAATCAATTTGCTTCTGAAAAGAATTACTGGCTTGAAATTTTGCAAACCATTTTTCAAAGCAATCTTGTTGCGATACCAATTAAACAACAATGCCTGAATAATGCGCTTCTTCTTATCAAAAGAGGATGAAACCAAGTTTATTTCTTTGGTGTAACCCGCTTTTAAAAAATCTTTTAAATCAAAACTGTAAATTGTTTTACCTCTGTATTTCTCTTTTACTGATTCATCTCTCGGAACTGTTGCGGTGAACTCCAGCAAAACATTATCATTAGTTTCCGATGAAGGATATTTGCCTTTGTAAAGAATTTTTTTGATAACAGTATTCTCCCAGCTTTTTTCAAGGTCAGTTTCGCTTGCCTTCTCACTCAATTCTGTTGGCAAATCCATTTCCATTTGTCCGTTTTTTCTTTTTGTGTCTGCGTTCAGATGGTGGGCCTGCGGCTGTTCTTATGTGATTCTCTTATCTCCATCAGTATTGTCTCATTGTCCATCTGCCTCTTGCCCTGTGGCTGTTTCTTCCATCCGTAATACCCGCTCCGTGATACGCCAAGTACCATGCACATCTTCTGCACCCC
>JACRNI010000082.1 GCA_016234925.1 Deltaproteobacteria bacterium
TCAATCCCCTTTTTCTTGAGGATCTCGACAGTCCGGGCAAAATATATATCCGTTGTCCTGCCTGTTTTTATATCTTTGGGGTCTGAGATGTGGAACATGAATTATCCTTTATATATTATTTTGGAGGAACTGTTGCCCTGTCCATATGCTTTATAATAACAAATCGCCAAACAGATAAGAATAGTTATCTGCTGCTGCGGGCAAACGAAAATCAAGCAATGCTAACTTGCAGCCTTTTCCCAAGCGCTGCAGCGACACGCTCTAATGTTGACAGTTTAATATCTTCAGCGTGATTCTCAATTCTTGAAATTGCAGTCTTTTTGGTTTTAAGTCTATATGCAAGTTCTTCCTGAGTTAATCCTGATGATTCGCGCGCCTGACGAAGCATTACTCCGACTTTAAACTGTTCGTAACCCTCGTCAAATCCTTCAGCAAACTTCTTGTCTCTCTTTTTTCTTTCGCTTATATATTTCTTTAAGTCACTCATACCTTGACCCCCTTTTCAAAAAATCTTTTCTATATGACTCAGCTCTTTCTATTTCAGATTTAGGCGTTTTCTGGCTCTTTTTTATAAATCCGTGAGTTAACACAACGATAAAATTATCTGCAAAGAAACAAAATATACGATAAGCATTTGAACCAAACTGAATTCTACACTCCCATATTTCTGTGCCAACAAGTTTTTTAAAATAAGAAGATGGAACAATATCCAAATCTTCCAGCAAATTAAACACCCATGTTATCTTTTGCGCAACCTTTGACGGCAGAGAATCAAGGAAATCATGCGTTGGATATCTTCCGTCAGCAGTTTTGTAAAAGATAACGGTTTTGCTCACAATCCTATGTTAACCTGCGTGTTAACCTTTGTCAAGGGGTTTATGAGGGGTTTATGAGGATGTCGGGGTTATTTGGTGTTAGCCTCAAACACTGTGTTATCTGCTGCCACGGATATGTCTTTCATTCTTTCTTTTTGTCAATATTAAAGATTTGACCCCTTTCCTCCGACCCTTTCCTCCTTTTAAACCTTCCCTTCTTTTCCCGAATCTCTTTTTCCAGTTTTAAAAGAATAAGGTAATGCTCAATAATCTCATCAGGCAGTTCGTTTAGCAAGGATAAGAACTCCTTCTTATTAGGAGGTTTCCTTTCATATCTTTTAGGGTTTTTCTTAACAATTGGAGCAGCAGTATTTTCTCCCGTAAATAACTCTGCCATAGGAATGGACATGGCATTTGCAATTACCTCTAAAGATTTTTGTGTAAACCTTCTTTTACCGCTTTCCAACTGATTTATATATCCCTGAGAAAGCCCGCTCCTTAATGCAAGTTCTTCTTGAGTAAGTCCAGATTCAAGTCTCAATCTTCTAATATTATCTCCAACAGTAGTATCCTTAACCATAAAACATATCTTATGACACCGTGCAATATTTCACAATTTCACTATGTAATATTTACTTGACACCAATATTGCACTGTGCTATAAACGGCAACATCTAATCTAAAGGAGGAACAATATTATGAACAGGGTTATTCTTTTTAGTTTCATTGTTTTAGCTTTAAGCCTGCCATCCATCGGCATGGCGGCCAGTGTTGGCAACATTGCCGACACGCAGGGAGGACTTGGTAAATTTTCACTTGGGGTGGAGTATGACGGGGTCTTTAATAGGGATCTGAAGTTTAAAAGCGGGAATTCCAGTAAGACTGCGGGTGGTGTAACTGTTAGTGTACCTTACCCTTCCACTGGGGATAGCATCAAGGATATGAAGTTAGAATCAAACAGAATCTTTATTAAAGGCACATTAGGGCTTCATCCCAATATAGATCTTTTTCTTAAATTAGGGATGGCTGACGCAAAATGGAAATATAAATATGTGAGCCCGGGTGAGACTGATGAAAAGAATGAATTTGATGGCGATTATGACTTTGTTTATGGCGGCGGCATCAAGGCAAAGATTTTCGAGAGTTCCGGTGGTCTGAGGGTCATGGTAGATGGACAGTATTTGCGTTATGAAGTGGATGGCGATTTTAAGGTTGATGGCAAAGACCTGGCCCAAATTATAATTGATGATGGAGCTACCACAGCCTCTTATAACTCAAAGACCAAAATACAGGAGTGGCAGGTTGCCCTATATGTGAATCAGACCTTTGGGCAGTTCAGTCCATATGCGGGCGTCAAATATTCTGATGTTACGGCGAAAAGTGAAACCAATTTCAGCCGCATAGACGGTGGTGTTGCATTGTCGGGCAAACTAGACGAGAAAGCCGAGGCGGACAATAATTTCGGCATCATTGTTGGCGCTGACATCTATCTTATCCCGAACCGGTTAAGCGTGAATATTGAAGGCAGGTTTATAGACGAGACCGCTGGCACTATAGGGGTGAATTATAGATTCTGATGTCAAAGGAGTCATTTTGGGGTCAAACCTTTAAAAATTATTTTTGAACGAGGGGATAATATGGGATTAGTTGTTCCCACTGAAAATTGCGTTTTTTGACTTAAAAACCTTGCTTGGCTTTAAATGTATTGTATGTAAAAGTTGACGCTCAAAAATCGCACAGATGCAAGACGTTGTAGTTTGCCGATTTATCGGCGTCTTTAAATGCGCTCAATAAATTGAGCAGATACAGGTAGGTATGTCAAGCCATAGCGATAACGCAGCAAATGGGCATTTTTCAGCGTCAACAACTACTTAACAAAAAATCCCAGCAGCAACGCCTTATAATAAACCATCAAAAACCTATGCCATAGGTTGTGAGAAATACAAAACCATTTGCAGCATTTTGCGGGATGCTTGCAAAGTTTAATATGCTGGACAAGACAGGCGGGATGCACGGCGAATATACGATTGCAAATGAGGCGCCGAGGAAAAGGCTGACAAGTAAAAATATGCGGTTAAGCGCAAGAGGCGCAAGATACCTCAAGACCCCGATAGCAATAATGAAAATGCCGACAAGGATTATGAATATGCCTGATATAACCCTGAAGACCTTTATATTGTATAAGATGTAACTGCTCAAATACAAACTTGATGAGCCGAGTATTGCAAATGTAATGCTGAAGCCGATGAGATAACCGATGCCAGATATAAGTAAGTCAGTGATTGCGGCATTTTCATCTATTAAGTATCGTGCGATTATGAATGCCATGAAAAAAGGACTGATTTGCAGGATGCAGACCTGCCAGATTGAAAAGAACGAAGAAAACCCGCCCAAAAAGGATGTAAAAAAGCCTATGTTAGATTCCATTAGTTAATACCAAAAGATGCGATTTTCTTTATGTTTGATTTTATAGTTTTATTTTCAGGGTCTAATCTCAATGCAACCTCAAATTCTTTAAGGGCATCTTTATACAACCCCATTTCCCTATACACAACACCCAGATTATTATGGGCATCAAGAAAATTTTTATCTATATCCAATGCATGTTTAAATATCTTTACAGCATTATCAAAAAATTTCTTTTTACTGTATGCAATGCCCAGATTATTGAGTGCGGCCAAAAAATTTGGGTCTATTGCCAATGCTAGATTATAATTATCAATCGCATTATCAACCTGCCATTTTTTTTCATATTCTGCCCCAAGATTATTATATGCCTCTGCAAGTTTATAATGTGCCATATCCAGATATGGGTTTAATTCTACAGCATTCTGATAATTTTTAATAGCATCAGAATATATGCCCTTTCTTTCGTATGCCAGCCCGCTACCATAATATGATAGTGCATAATATGGGTTTAATTCCAACGAGAGATTGAGTTCGTGTATAGCCACGTCAATAAGCCCATTTTTTAAATAAGCAACTCCTAAGTTATAGTGGGCAAGAAAATTATCCTTTATTTCAAGAGACCTTTTGTATTCTCTTATTGCATCATCAGTAAAGCCATTATTATAATAGGCAACACCCAGCCCGTTGTATCCTCTGTCTTTCTGTGGACTTTTAAACAGTACATCGCTCCACAGACTTGTTTCATCCTTCCAGATATGATTCCTCTGAAATGTTGATAAAAAAAGAGGGGCGATGGTTAATAATAGTAGGGCGGTAATAACAGAAGATTTAGATTCTATATGTCTGTTAGCAGAAGGACTTTGTCTCACTTGCTGTTTTCTTATTTTTTTGCCCATGGATTTATATTGCTTCTATAGTGTATAAGTTCACAACATATGAGACAAAGGCGAGGGATATTTAGCATCAATGATGCTATTATTTTTAAGAAATTGCAATGGGGTTATTTTACCCAGAGAGTGATGGGGTCTGATGCAGTTATAAGTATGCTCCCATTGCCT
>JACRNI010000017.1 GCA_016234925.1 Deltaproteobacteria bacterium
GGATGTAACCAGTTATATGTGGGGTTATGAAATCAAGTATCCGGAAGGCGTAGTAACGCAGAATGAACTTCGCGTTCCTCTTGGAAAGCCTATTCATATCAAACTTGCAAGCCGCGATGTGATTCATACATTTTTTGTGCCTGACTTCAGGGTAAAGTGGGATGCCCTGCCGGGCAGGGTGCACAGCCTCTGGTTCCGTCCAACAGAGGTGGGCGCGCATATATTTACATGCACTGAGTTCTGCGGCACACTCCATTCAGGCATGTATGGAAAGATAATAGTAATGAAAGAGGATGATTTTTCAAAATGGCTTGCAGAAAATAAATCAACCGAAGAAAATAAGCCGTCTAATGAGAATGCGCCTCAAGGACAAAATAAAGGTGATGACAATTCTCAGGAAGGAGGAAAGATATGAGCGCGCAGGTTGAAACACTTATAAGAGGTTCAAACTTTAGTTTGAAAGAATGGCTCTTTACAACAGACCACAAGAGGATTGCTGTCCTTTATATGATAGGCTCATTTGCTGCTTTTTTTCTGGCAGGGATTATGGCAATGCTAATGAGGACAGAACTTGCGTATGTCGGACCTACTGTTACCAGCAACCCTACGACATATAATGTCTGGCTTTATTTTCACGGTGCTGCAATGATACTTGGCTATCAGATACCGGCGGTTACAGGTTTTTTTGCAAATTACTATGTGCCGATTATGATAGGCGCTAAGGATGTGGCATTTCCAAGACTCAATGCCTTAAGCGTATGGCTCTTCTGGATGGGCATTGTGCTTGCGCTCCTCACATTTGTAATACCTGACCCGCCTGATATTATGTGGACAGGCTATCCGCCGTATTCAACAGGCCCTTTAAGCGGCAACACAGCCTTTTATACATGGACAGTTCTTCTCATCGGCTTTTCATCCATTGCAGGCGGCGTGAATTTCCTGACAACCATAATACGGATGCGGGCGCCCGGAATCACATGGGATAAGTTAAACATCTTTATCTGGTGCATAGTGGGAGCGTTTATTATTCAACTGGTCTTTGTCCCTGTGCTTGGCACTGCCGTTACCATGCTGACCCTTGACAAGTATATCGGGACAAACTACTTTAATGCATCAATGGGCGGAACAGCCATTATATATGAAAACCTGTTCTGGTTCTATTCCCATCCTGCTGTGTATGTGATATTCCTTCCGGCAGTCGGCATGCTGTATGAAATAACCGCTACATTTTCCAGAAACAGGGTGTTTAATTACAAAGGCGTTGTCTATGCAGGCATAATCGGAACAGTTGCGCTTAGCGGCGAGGTGTGGGTTCACCATATATTTGTATCAGGCATGCCTTCGTGGATAGTAATCCTGCAATCCTTTACAACACTTTTAATCAGCGCGCCTGTTGGTTTGCTTATGATAGGGCTTATTGGAACTCTATGGCGCGGCTCAATAGACTTCAAGACGCCCATGCTTTATGTCGTAGGTTTCCTGTTCTTGTTTCTCATTGGAGGACTCACAGGCATACCAAATGCCATGTCTGCAATATATATCCATATACACGGCACACAGTGGATAACAGCCCATTTCCATTATGTCATGGCAATATCTGTAACAACCGCCATAATCGGCGGCACTTATTATCTATGGCCAAAAATGACAGGCAGGATGTATAGTGAAACCCTTGGGAAACTTGGATTTTACCTGTTTTTCATTGGCGTAAATCTTACATTTTTCCCGTGGCTTTATCTCGGCTACTTAGGTATGCCAAGGAGATATTATGACTATCAACAGTTTCCCCAGTTTCAACCGCTGCAGGCGTTTATAACCTATTCATCTTATTTAATATTCGTTTCAGCATTGGTTATACTCATCTCACTTATACACTCCCTTATTAAAGGTGAGAAGGCGCCTCAAAACCCATGGGGTTCAAAATCTCTGGAGTGGACGCATACTCAATCGCCGCCTCCTCCGGGGAATTTTAAAGAGCCTGTAAAGATTTCTGAAGATTGGGATCCGTATGGGTATGATAAATAAACGCAAAACCTTTAAACTTATGGTAGGAGCCATCTCCAGATGGCGATAATCGCAAACAGAGTTTGCTCCTACCATGCTCCTGATAAAATGATAAATAAGTTAAAAAAACAGCATCTTTCAATTATCTTAACATTTGCCATCTGGTTCATCAATTGCGGAACAGCCATTGCAGTTTCCACCACATCCTTTTCTGAGTTGTCTAACCAGAATATCTTAGGCAAGGCAGAAGAGGCAGTAGGCAGAAAGATTGGCGATTACACCTTAACCAATCAGGATGGAGAAAGATTTCATCTAAACAGCCTTCTGGATAAACCGCTTATCGTAAGTTTTGTGTATACAACCTGCGATTACGCGTGTCCTATGATAACCCAGCACCTTCAAGCGGCTGTCAAAGAGGCAGGCAGAGACTTCGGAAAAAAGTTCAGGATTGTTACAGTAAGTTTTGACCCTGAAGATACATCCGAAAGTGTCAGAAAGTTTGGGGGTAATTTTACGAATGATTTTAAAAACTGGCTCTTTGCAACAGCAGATAAAGAAACCATTGCAAATCTTGTAAAGGATGTAGGGCTTTCATACACAAAAACAGGCAGCGGTTATCAGCACATTAATTTATTTACGATAGTTGACACAAAAGGCACGGTATATAAACAAGTCTATGGAATAGACTTCAAGCCAAAGGCTGTCCTTAAAACCATAGATATGGCTGTTGAACAAAAACGGTTATGGGTGCACTTTGCAAATATATTTGACACCATTAAATCCGTCTGTTACACCTATGACGCAAATACAGGCAGGTATGTGCCGAATTTTGCCATGCTTATACCGATTATTCTTGGGGTAACTACATTATCAGCGATTGTATTCCTTTTTGTTTATATGCTTCGTGGAAACAGGTATAGGGAAGAGAGCCGCATAACACCGAGAGACATCAGCAGCAAAAAGATATTTTAGGGACAATAGAGGAGAAACATAATTATGTTCAGATTAAGCAAAGGCGCAGAATATGCCATAAGGGGTCTTGTTTTTATGGCTATGCAGGAAGACGGCACAGTCTCTTATATTGATGGGATAGCAAAATCCACAGATGTCCCAAAACCATATCTTGCAAAACTCTTTCAAACCCAAAACTCTTTCAAACCTTGGCAAAGAGGGGTTTTATAAAATCGTACAGGGGTCCCGGAGGCGGATTTTTGCTTGCCCAGTCTCTTTCAAAGATAACCCTCCTTGATATTATTGAGGCAATGGAAGGCGGAATATTTCTAAATGACTGCCTCATAAAAAAGGGGTTTTGTCCGAGAGACGAGGTCTGTCCTGTTCATGATGTATGGAAGGAGGCACAAAAGAGGTTTCTTGATTATTTAAGCAGTGCCACATTGGATAATATTGCAAAGTCAGGAAGGATAAAGGAGAAGAAATAGGGTCTTTTATTAAGTCTATTAAAACCC
>JACRNI010000018.1 GCA_016234925.1 Deltaproteobacteria bacterium
GTGTGCCCTTTTAAAACGCCGAATTCACCTTCTACGCCGGGCGCAGTCATATGCTCAACATCCTCTGACAAGATGAGTTTATATGGGGTGACTATTTCTAATAAAAATGTGTCTGACATAAGTTAAAAAACAGGTATAGGTATAGGTAAAGGTAAAGGTAAAGCAAAACTAAAATCTCTTATTTTTATCTCTACCTCTACCTCTACCTTTACCTGTATTTTTCTATCCTTTCAATTTCTCTGCCTTTTCAAGCGCCTCTTCTATTGTGCCAACCATGTAAAATGCCTGTTCAGGTATATTATCATACTGTCCTGCTGCAATGTCTTTGAAGCCCTTTATAGTATTCTTCACGCTCACATACTTGCCGGGCGAACCTGTGAATGCCTCTGCAACAAAGAACGGCTGGGATAAGAACCTCTGGATTTTTCTTGCCCTTGAAACAACAAGTTTGTCATCCTCTGAAAGTTCATCCATGCCCAGTATTGCGATAATATCCTGAAGGTCTTTATACCTCTGGAGGATTTGCTGGACATTTCTTGCAACTGCGTAATGCTCGTCGCCGACAACCTGCGGGTCTAAAATCCTTGATGTTGAGTCAAGGGGGTCAACAGCAGGATATATGCCGAGTTCTGCGATTTGCCTTGAAAGGACTGTTGTTGCGTCAAGGTGCGCAAATGTTGTTGCAGGCGCAGGGTCTGTCAGGTCATCTGCTGGAACATAGATTGCCTGAACAGATGTAATAGAGCCTTTTGTTGTTGAAGTAATCCTCTCCTGAAGTTCGCCGACATCTGTTGAGAGTGTGGGCTGATAACCTACAGCAGACGGGATTCTGCCTAGCAGCGCAGACACCTCTGAATTTGCCTGAACAAATCTGAAAATATTGTCTATAAATAAAAGAACATCCTGACCTTCTTCATCTCTAAAATATTCTGCTGCTGTAAGCGCTGTTAATGCAACCCTTGCCCTTGCGCCTGGCGGCTCATTCATCTGTCCGTATATAAGCGCCGCCTTGTCAATAACCTTGCTTTCCTTCATCTCAAGCCAGAGGTCATTGCCTTCCCTTGTCCTTTCGCCGACACCTGCGAATACAGAAAATCCGCCGTGTTCCATCGCAACATTATGGATGAGTTCCATAATAAGAACTGTTTTGCCCACGCCTGCGCCGCCGAAAAGTCCAATCTTGCCGCCTTTAAGATACGGCGTTAAAAGGTCAACAACCTTTATGCCTGTTTCAAAGACCTCTGCCACTGTTGACTGCTGTTCAAATGTCGGCGCAGGTCTGTGGATTGGGTATCTTATGTCTGAATTTATAGGGCCCATCTCATCAACAGGCTCGCCAATAACATTAATTATCCTGCCCAGAACACCTCTTCCAACAGGAACTGTAATGCCCGCGCCTGTATCCCATGCCTCTGTTCCCCGCACTAGACCTTCTGTTGCATCCATTGCTATGCACCGGACAGTATTCTCGCCAAGATGCTGGGCAACCTCTACAACAAGATTCCACTGTTTGTCATCTATGCTGGAATTTGTAACCTTTACGGCATTGTATATGGCTGGTAAATTACCCGGGGGGAATTCTATATCCAGAACCGCTCCAATGACCTGCGTTACCTTGCCTATATTCTTTTTTTCCATTCTTCCTCCAATAAAAATTCCTTAATTTTGTTGTTGTAGTCTGCCGATTTATCGGCGCATTTAAAAAACGCCCAATAAATTGGGCAACTACAAAATACTCAACTCCATAATCACCTTTTTACGAAAGAACCTAATTTTGATTTTTGACTTATCCTTTCAACGCCTCTGCGCCGCCTATAATCTCCATCAATTCCTTTGTAATCGCTGCCTGTCTTGCCCTGTTGTATTTTAAAGTAAGCCCGGCAATCATTTCTTTAGCATTCTTTGTCGCAGAATCCATTGCAGTCATCCTTGCGCCATGCTCGCTTGCCGCTGATTCAAGAATGGCCCTGAAAATCTGCACCTCTATATGTTTTGGCAGAAGTTCTGAAAGTATCGCCTCTTCTGACGGCTCAAATATATATTCGCCGGGAAATTCCCCTGCATCAATTGGTTCAATCGGCAAAAGCCTTGTTACAACAGGCCTCTGGCTCATGGCTGATTTGAATTCGCTGTAAACAACATAGACCTCGTCAAATGCGCCATTTATATAATTTTCAGCAACATCCTGACCAATCTCTGCCGCAAGTTTATAATTAGGCCTGCCGGGAGGAAGCGTCCTGTCCTGTCTTATGTTTAAACCCCGTCGTTTGAAATAATCTTTGCCCTTTCTTCCAACAAGGTTCAAGCCTATGTCAAACTTGTCTGTATTATTCCTTATAAAATTCTCTGCCAATCTCATAATATTAGTGTTAAAGCCGCCGCACATGCCCCTGTCAGATGTAACAACAATAAGTTCAACCTTTTTTACATCCCGCACTTCAAGCAAAGGATGTGAATCAGACTTTGTCCTTGCAGCAAGGCTGGATAAAACATTCATCATCTTCTGCGCATATGGACGCGCCGCAACAATGTCTTCCTGAGCGCGTCTAAGTTTAGCAGCAGCAACCATCTTCATCGCCTTTGTAATCTGCTGCGTATTCTTAACGCTCTTTATCCGTCTTTTTATGTCTCGTAAAGTTGCCATAAATAAAATGGTAGCCGCAACCTTTAGGTTGCGAAAAATATCGCAGGCTAAAGCCTGCGACTACACTACAAACAATCCTTTAAAATCCTCCAATGCCTTGTTAATTTTTGGTTTAAGGGTATCATCTATTGCCTTCTTTTCACGGAGTTCCTTAACAAGTTCAGGATGTCTTGTGTCAAAGAATGTCAGGAGTTCTTCTTCATACTTCTTGAGCGCTGATGTAGGATATGCGTCAACAAACCCGTTTGTCGCGGCATAGACAACAATAACCTGCTTTTCAACAGGCAGAGGTTTATATTGTCCCTGCTTTAAGATTTCAACAAGCCTAGAGCCCCTTGCCAACTGTCTCTGCGTTGCAGCGTCCAAGTCGCTTCCAAACTGCGCAAATGCGGCAAGTTCCCTGTATTGCGCAAGTTCAAGACGAAGCGTGCCTGCAACCTGCTTCATTGCCTTAACCTGCGCGCTTCCGCCGACACGGGATACTGAAAGACCGACATTTATTGCTGGCCGGACGCCTGAATAAAATAAATCTGTTTCAAGATAAATCTGTCCATCTGTGATTGAGATGACATTTGTCGGGATATATGCAGACACATCGCCTGCCTGCGTTTCAATGATTGGGAGCGCTGTTAAAGAGCCGCCGCCGATTTCATCTCTTAATTTTGCAGCCCTTTCTAAAAGCCTTGAATGGAGATAGAATACATCCCCGGGATACGCCTCTCTGCCCGGCGGTCTTCGCAGCAGGAGCGACAACTGCCTGTATGCGACTGCGTGTTTTGAAAGGTCGTCATATATTATAAGCGCATGTTTGCCATTGTCTCTGAAATGTTCGCCAATGGTGCATCCTGTATATGGCGCGATAAACTGAAGCGGAGCCGGTTCGCTTGCAGTTGCGGCAACAACGAGCGTATAATCCATTGCGCCGTATTTGCGGAGTTTTTCAACAACCTGCGCAACTGTAGAATTTTTCTGGCCTATTGCAACATATATGCAAAAGACATCCTGACCCTTTTGATTTATTATCGTATCAATAGCAACCGCTGTCTTGCCTGTCTGCCTGTCGCCGATTATAAGTTCCCTCTGCCCCCTTCCGATAGGTATCATTGCATCCACTGCCTTTATGCCTGTCTGGAGAGGCTCTTTAACAGGCTTTCTGTCAACAATGCCCCTTGCCTTTACCTCAACATTTCTAAAATTCTTTGTCCCAAGCGGGCCCTTGCCGTCAATGGGCTGTCCGATTGCATTAACAACGCGCCCCATCATCTCTTCGCCGACCGGAACCTCAACAATCTTTCCTGTCCTCTTTACAATGTCGCCTTCCTTAATAAGATGATAATCTGTTCCAAGTATTGCCGCGCCGACATTGTCTTCTTCAAGGTTTAGAACCATCCCGAATATCTCTCCGGGAAATTCAAGGAGTTCGCCTGACATTGCCTTTTCAAGCCCGTAAATCCTTGCGATCCCGTCTCCGACCGATATGACGGTTCCGACCTCGCTTACATCAATCGTCTTTTCAAAGCCCTT
The DNA here is from genome assembly GCA_016234925.1 of Deltaproteobacteria bacterium. Classification (GTDB taxonomy): domain Bacteria; phylum Desulfobacterota; class GWC2-55-46; order UBA9637; family GWC2-42-11; genus JACRNI01. The sequence goes on from JACRNI010000018.1 coordinate 4,169, forward strand.
GAGTTGCGTTTTTATAATCTGACTTATCTCTTCTGCTTTAATCATTATGCGCCCCCTTGCTTTATACAGAGTGTCATAACTTCGCATACCTGCGTTGCTCCTCGGCTCGTCGCTGCGGCGTATGCTTAAATATACGCCTCACTCCTCGCCTTCGTCGCGCCTTGGTCTGCTTTGTTCTGACACTCTGTAATGCGTCTTTATTTATGACGCTGTGTATAATTCATCATGCACTATAATAGAAAAACATCAAGCCTTTAATCTTGCCTTAACCCTTTCCAACTGGGTTTTAACACTTCCGTCAAATATCATATTCCCAACCCTAATCACAAGACCGCCGATTAGTTCAGGATTCTTATCTGTTGTCAAAATAACCTCTTTGCTTGTCAATTTTTGAAGTTTATCTTTAATGTTTGTTTTCAGATTGTCAGTCAAATCTATGGATGATTCGACATTTGCCCTTATTCGTCCGGCAATCTCATCCTCCATCCTGTAATATTCATTGCATATATCTTGAAAACCCCCGACCTTTCTGCCTTGCACAAGAAGAATGAGAAACCTTTTTATAATGTCAGATATTTTCAAACTATCGCAAATCTTTTCTACAAGTCCTTTCCTATGTTCAAGTTTATACATGGGATTTAATAGAAACCCCATTGCCTCTGGATTGCTTAAAAATATGGCGGAAATATCCCGCAGTTCCCTTGCAATCTCTTTGGATGTCCCTGTTTCCTGCCCTGTTTCTATAAGGGCTTTTGCATATCGTCTTGCAATGGTTGTTTTTCTCATATCTAGTGCAGCCTCATCTTATCCAAATACTCCTTTATAAGCCTTTCTTGGTCATCAGGCTTTATTTCTTTTCGGAGTATTTCTTCTGCCATAATAACAGCAATGCCTGCAAGTTCGGCCTTAATATTTTCCTTTGCCTTTTTAATCTCCTGCTCTATTGTAATCCTTGCCTGTTCCTTTATCTTTTCAGCAGCCCTTTGCGCATCCGCAACGAGCCTGTCTCTTTCAGCAATGCCCTCTGCCTTTAGTTCATTTGCAATCTCTAAAACCTTTTTATCAAGCAGCGCAACCTTTGCATCATATTCCCTGTATTTTTTTTCAGCCTCTTGCTTTGCTGCCTTTGCCTCTTCAAGCGCCTTTTTTATGGATTCCCGTCTTTCCTGCAAAAAGTTTTTAAGTTTTTTAGCAAGGAGAAAATAAATAATACCAACAAGCACAGCAAAGTTTATAACACGCCAGATTAGATCACTGCCGCCTTCATGCCCGCCTTCTGCAGCAGCAAAAACAGTTGAAGTTGCAAGTTGCAAGATGCAAGATGCAAGTAAAAACTTGAAACTTAAAACTTGACCCTTGACCCTATTCATTATGCCGCCTTCCTGTTAATAATCTTTTCAGCAATTTCTCTGGAAATTGCTGCGCCTTCGTGCTTTAAACCCGCCATAATAGATTTCATCTCTTGTTCAAGCCTTGTCTTTGCATTTGAGAGATTTTCCTGCGCCTCTTTTCTTGCGCCATCCAGAATAAGCCTTTCCTTTTCAACGCCTTCCTGCCTTGTTTTCAGCCTTTCTTCCTGTGCTTTTATTCTTGCCTCTTGAAGTTTCTTTTCATATGCGTCTGCCTTGTCCTGAACATCCTTTTGAAGCCTTTCAGCCTCTTTTTTTGAACCGTCAATCCTTTCTTTTCTTTGTTCTAGGATGCTTAAAACAGGTTTGTATAGAAGTCCGTTAAGGACAAAAAGCAGCACAAAAAAACCTATTACCTGCATCAATAAAGTTATATTTATTTCTATCATCTTTTTCCCTTAATTTGCCTAATAATAAAATTGCTAATTGCTAACATATAGATTATGGTGTTGTCAAGAAAATTGCTTTCCATTGCGCAAGATATTATTACTTTTAAGATAAAAAAGTGTTGCAATAATAAAAAAAGGAAATATAATTATCTCTACCCAAAAACAAAGAAGATACTATGATTACGCAGATTTTGAAATGCGATTACACAGATTTAAAAACTCAGATGTGTTTTAATCGGTGTAATCTATCTTGCAATCTGTGTAATCAATTTCTTCAAAGGAGGCTCAAATGGAATTTAAAAAGGTTGATGATATTTACAATTCTCTGAAAGGTATTGCAGAGGTTAGCGGCAGCAAGGTCAAGGTAATTGATGCAAAGAAATTGAGGCAGGCTGCAATAGACGACCTTGTTTATAACGCAGTCTTTAATAAGAGCAAAGAGGTTAAGGGTAATTGCAGATGGCTTATAAGATTATGCGGCGCAGCGCTGGATACAAAGCCAGCGTCAATTCAGGGGCTTTACGAGGCAATGGGCAGGGGCGAGGTCTCAGGCTTCAGCGTCCCTGCTATAAATGTCAGGGGTCTTACATATGATACTGGAAGGGCGATATTTCGTGCTGCATTAAAAAACAATGTCGGCGCAGTTATATTTGAGATTGCAAAGAGCGAGATGAATTACACAGACCAGTCTCCTTATGAATATTCCTCCGTTGTTATTGCAGCAGCAATAAAAGAGGGTTTTCAGGGGCCGATATTTATTCAGGGCGACCATTTTCAAATGAGCGCAAAAAACTTTGCAGCGAACAGGCAGAAGGAGATTGATGGTTTAAAAGACCTGATGAAATGCGCAATTGATGCGGGTTTTTACAATATTGATATTGATTCATCAACGCTTGTTGATTTGAGCAAGCCTGCCATTGTTGAACAGCAGAGGCCGAATTTTGAGGTCGCGGCAGAACTTACAGAATACATAAGGGATATAGAGCCTGACGGCGTAACAATATCAGTCGGCGGCGAAATCGGAGAGGTCGGCGGAAAGAACTCAACAGAAGAGGAACTAAGGACATTTATGGACAATTACATCTCAACCCTTGCAAGAATGGGCAACAGCATGAAGGGCATAAGCAAAATAAGCGTGCAGACAGGCACATCTCACGGCGGCGTTGTTTTGCCGGACGGAAGCATAGCAAAGGTTAAGGTTGATTTTGACACAATTGAAAAACTTTCAAAGGTTTCAAGGGAAGCCTACGGTCTTTCAGGCGTTGTCCAGCACGGAGCATCAACGCTTCCGGACGATGCCTTCCATATATTTGTTGAAAAACATGCGTCAGAGGTTCACCTTGCAACAGGTTTCCAGAACATGACATATGACAGCAAATATTTTCCAGAGGATTTGAAAAAAGAGATTTATGCTTATCTAAAAGAAAAATGCGCGAGTGAGAAAAAAGAGGGCGAAACAGACGAGCAGTTTATCTATAAGACAAGGAAAAAAGGTTTTGGACCATTTAAGAAAAAACTCTGGGACATGCCCGAATCAGATAAGAACGGGATTGGCAAAGAACTTGAGGACAGGTTCACCCTTTTATTCGGCAAACTAAATGTTAAAAATACAAAGGATGTCGTAAACAGATGGGTTGCGCTTGTTGATGTGCCTTTGAGCCTTGAAAAAGAGATAGAGAATGCAGATTTAAAGGTGGAGGCAAAGGGGTTGAGTCATAGTGCGGATTGAATAATAGACGCTGAAAAATGCCCATCTGGGAGACTGTTCCGAGCAAAACGAGGAATCTCACAACATAGTTTGATTATCTGGATAGGCAGAGATTGGGTCTTTTGCTCTATAAAAGGAAATAAGAAAGATTTAAAGCCTGTTCTGACTCACAGACAGGCACGGTCAGGTAGTTAGGCGAAGCGAGTCTTCCCTTTCCTGATACATATCTTTCTTATAAACAATATACAATTTATGCAAATAAATATCAAGGTTGAAAATAGAGAAGAAGGAAATGCGGCCAGACGCATTCCGTGCAATGCCTGCCGGCCTTTGAGTTGTATAGCGGCGCGGCACACAACCAAAGACCAATAATAATATAGCGCAAAAGGAATAGAGATGCAAATTACCATCAACATAGATAATATCAGGAAGGGGCTATTGTTTTATAAGAGATGAGGTGATCACTGCCCTGTGCGGTAGCTCACCGGTCTTTAAGTTGTATAGCGGCACGGCGCACAACCAAAGGCCAATATAAATATACACCCTATGCAAATTAAAAGTCAACATAGATAACGAATTGGCAAAGGGACTTCTGAATAAACTACATAGATTGCTCCGCCGTGCATCTGTGCAATTTTTGAGCGTCAAGAGCAAGGTTTTTATATGTGTCTGCTTTTTACAAATTGTAGAATGGGCATAAAAATGAATGTCTAGTGTCTATAAAATATTATAAAAATTTGCAAATATACAATTGAAAACTAAACATGAAGGTACCGCATCCGATACAATATCAGGGAAGTAAGAGATCTCTTGCTGCAATCATTTTACGCTATTTTCCTGTTAAACTCTCAAGACTGGTAGAACCGTTCGCCGGCACAGCAGCAATTTCAATAGCGTGCGCTGCAAGAGGGAAATGTAATGCATATTGGATAAATGACTTGAACAAGCCCCTTGCTGAATTGCTTGGCTTAATTATTAACCGCCCTGCTGAAATAGCCGATTGTTACGAAACAATTTGGAATCAACAGCATGATGACCCAATAGAACATTATTATCGTGTTAGGGAAGATTTTAACCTGACAAGAGACCCCACATTATTTCTTTATTTGCTTGCGCGTTGCGCAAAAGGCTCGGTGCGTTATAATACCAATGGACTTTTTAATCAAAGCCCTGACAAGCGGCGTTACGGCACACGGCCAGAAACAATGCGAGAAAATATCTTTTGGGTTTCAGCCTTATTGAAAGGAAAATCTGTAGTATCATCGCTTGATTATAAAGATGTTCTATCAAATGTCAATGAAGACGATGTCGTTTATATGGATCCTCCTTATCAGGGTGTATGCGGCGATAGAGATTCACGATATTTTTCAGGTATATCTTATGAAGAGTTTGTAGCAGCATTATCAGAATTGAATATCCGTCAGATTCGTTATGCGGTCAGCTACGATGGACGAACGGGCAATAAGAAATTTGGCAATCGTCTGCCAGAGAACCTTTCACTTACCTTAATTGAATTGGAAGCAGGACGTTCCTCTCAGGCAACATTGCTTGGACGGGATGCTATTACTGTTGAATCATTGTATTTATCACCACGTTTAGCAATTGAGGTTAAAGCTTCCCAGTATTTCCACAGGAGACGAGAAACAGAACAACTTGTTTTAATGGAGTCAAGAGGAGATTATGCCGCAAAAGTATCCAAAAGAATTTCTTGACCTTTGCAAGTCTGTTACCGCAAAGCGTCCTAAAACTGTTATTGCCCATATTTTAAAATATGGGTATATCACGACAGAAGAATTAAAAGAGAAATACGGATATAATCATCCGCCAAGAGCAGTCCGAGATGTCCGCGAGCACGGCATCCCGCTTGAGACTTTTCGCGTTACTGGTTCAGACGGCAGAAAGATTGCATCATATCGTTTTGGAGATGTAAGCGAAAAACGTTTCAGAAAGATATCAGGACGCACAGGACTTTCCAAGAAAATCAAAGAATTTCTCATTGAAAAATATGGGTGTAAATGCTTTATCTATCTTGAAGATATGGATGAAAGCGAACTTCAAATAGACCATCGTGTGCCTTATGAAGTGGGGGGCGATGGTGAAAGTGTCGAACTAAGTCCAGATGATTTTATGTTGCTCTCTGGTTCTGCAAATCGTGCAAAGTCTTGGTCATGCGAACATTGCGAAAATTGGCAAACCCTTAAAAACAATGAAATTTGTCTCTCTTGTTATTGGGCATATCCAGAAGATTATTCACATGTTGCTATGCGCCAAATTCGGCGCGCTGATTTGATATGGCAAGGCAAAGAAGTAAAGCAATACGAAAAACTGAAAAGTGATGCCAAAAAATCAGGACAGACAATCCCAGAATTTGTAAAGGAACTGATTGAAAAAGCAATTGAAAGAGCAAAAACCTAACAATCTACTCAAGCAGACTGGCGGCGTGCGCTGATTTCAAGCATTATATGACCACACATACTAACAACATAAAAACTAAAGCGGCGGGGACTGCGGCGGGCTTAATGCAGTTATTAAAGGCGCTGGACAGATGGCATTGTCAATGGGAATTGAGGCTGTTATCATTCCCAATGGCTATGCAGGATTATACAACCTTGTTGACTTTGAAAAGGTTGCTGTTTTAACAAATGAAAGGCTTGACCTTATCCATTCTGAACTTGCAGGTTCAGAGGCAGGGAATTCAAGGGTCAAGATAAAAAAGATAGAAGACCCAAACAGGTATGAAAGGATAAAAAAGGGTCTTCAGAAACATAATATTGACGCACTTGTCATAAGCGGCGGGGATGATTCAGGGAGTGTAATTGTTGACCTTGCAGCACAGGGCATTCCATGTGTTCATGCGCCAAAGACAATGGACCTTGACCTTCAGACATACAGCGTTGGCGGCGATTCAGCGATTAACAAGGTTGCGGCATTTTTAAAAGAATTAAAGACCACAGGCATGACGCATAACCGCGTGATTGTGCTTGAGGTGTTTGGAAGATATGTCGGGCATACTGCGCTGCGCGGCGGTGTTGCCGCTGATGCTGACTGTATCCTAATCCCTGAGATACCTGTTGACTTTGACATTGTGTATGAGCATATGAAAAAGATCTTTACAGCAAGGGTTGAAAGGAGTGATGTAAAGGCAGGGACATATGCAATAGTTGTATCAGAGGGCATAACAGACGCAAAGGGCGAGCATATTACAGATGACAGCGCAGGAATAGACGCCTTTGGACATAAAAAACTTTCAGGCGCAGGCAAATATGTCAGGCAACAGATGGAGTTGCTCATAAAGAAAGACGCAGAAACAAAGGGATTTATGAAACGCGTCGGGATGTAT
>JACRNI010000019.1 GCA_016234925.1 Deltaproteobacteria bacterium
AATATAGGGCTTGTCGGCATGACACTCGGCTGGATGGTTAGGCATTTTACAGGAGATTTTAGGATGCTCATGATATTTTCAATAATATCTGCAGTGTCTGCTGTCCTATTTGTTATCAATATGTTTAAGACAATCAAGATGGCGCCGTCCATTGGCAAATAAAAATCAGCATTAAGGAGAGAAACAAATGTCAGAACAAAAGATAACAAAGAATATGACCATAGGGGATGTAATAAAAAATTATCCTCAAGCAGAAAAGGTCATAATGAAATATTTTGGAAATGGATGCTTTTCATGCCCCGGTTCAAAGCAAGAAGACCTTGCATTTGGCGCAACAATGCATAATGTTGATGTAGAAAAGATTTTAAAAGATTTGAATGATGCGATAGAAGCAAAATAATGGATGTCACCAATTTAAAAGAGAAAATAGTTTTTTCAAAAGATGCCCCGACTAAATTGGTTATAAACGATTTAGAAAAGGCAAAGACCGTCTTAATATGCCTTGAAAACGGCCAATCTACTGGGGAGCATACTGCAAAGGGAGAGGTATCCTTATTTGTATTGGACGGCAAAGGCAGTTTTATTATAGCCGGCAAAGAAAAAAAGGTTGAAAAAGGGTGCGTTTTAGTTTGCAGCGGCAATGAATCCCATAATATCAAGACAGACAGCAAAATGGTCGTGCTTGCTGTGATTGCAAAATGATTATGAACAACATCACAAAAGATACAATAGTAAATGATGCAATAAAATTATATCCAAAAACGATAGGTGTTTTTAAGGATTTTAATGTAGACTCATGCTGCGGCGGCGCAGTATCAATTGAATCTGCTGCAAAAAGAGATAGGGCGGATTTAGACGCGATTTTAAAGGCATTAAACAAGGCTGCTGAGAAATAAAAATGGAACCTGTCAATATTGAAAATTTAAAGAGTTTTTCAAAAGAGGGTTTTAGACCGAATATCCTTCACATGGGCACAAGGTTTAAAATTCCTTTAATCTGTATGGAAGATGGGCAGTTTATTCCGCCGCACCCAGGTGCAACAGGCATATTTTATGTTATTGAAGGAACTGCTGAATTTACAATTGCAGGTGAAACAAAAGAAGTTAAAGCAGACTCAATTGTTATTGCCCCTCAAGGCACTGAAAGAGGGATAAAGGCGAAAGGCAGGATTGTAGTAATTGCGTTTCATATAACATAATCAGTCGATGCTGAAAAATGCCCATCTGCTGCGTTGTCGCTTCGGCTTCTTCGCTCAACATACTGCAAAAGTATGCCTCGCTTGAAGCCTTGCTCCGCCTTGCATCTGTGCAATTTTTGAGCATCAACCAACTATAAACTATCAACTAACAAAGGAGGTTTTACAAATGAGTGCTTTCTTAGGACCAATTCACCACTGGCTTTTCAGCAAGATTAAACTTGTTGAAGACAGGGAGAATGCGATAATAGATGCGTTCTCAAAAAAATTCGGCAATGATGTCCATACAATTGCAAAAAGTGCAAGGCAAAAATATGGAGAGCCTGTCGGCAATACACCGATTGATGAGATGATAGGAGATTCACCGATACACGGCTTTTTGCACGACAGAATTACTGCTGCTGAGACAAGGGAATCCTTTATAATTGCAGAACTAAGCAAAAAATATGGCGCCGAGGCGAATAAACTTGCAATGGATGTTTCATATGAACACGGTCTTAATACAGGCAAGAGGGCTTTAAAGGAATATGAGATGGAGGATGTAAACCCTGAATCAGCATATAAGGTGCTTCAAAACTTCTTTTTAGACGGCATGCCATGCGACCATGTAACAGAGGTTGACCAGCCGTCTGAAAAGGCGCTTCACGGAAGGCATACCGATTGTCTGCATAAACCATACTGGGATGAGGCAGGCATTGCAGGCAGTTTTATGTGCGAATATCTTGCAAAATGGGTTGACGGGTTTATTGCAGGACTTGGCGGCGGCGTAAAATATAAAAGGGCAAAGGCAATAATAAAGGGCGATGCGTTCTGCGAGGATGTATTTGAGAAAGCATAAAGAAACAGGCGATGGGCAATAGGCGCTAGGTGATAGGAAAAACCTATAACCTATAGCCCACTAAATAGGTAGTCGCAGGCTTTAGCCTGCGCATTAACGCAACCTAAAGGTTGCGGCTACCTCATCTAACCAAATTCACAAAGGAGTCAACATTTGATTACACAATCACAAGTATTAGATGCGCTTAAAAATGTGATGGACCCGGAACTCGGCAAAGACCTTGTAACCCTTAATATGATAAGGGATATAAGGATTGAAGGGGATGCTGTGTCATTTCAACTCGTTCTCACAACCCCTGCATGTCCTTTAAAAAAGGAACTTACAGAAAATTCTTGGAATGCTGTAATGGCAATCACTGGCGTAAAGACCGTAAATATTGATGTAAAATCAGAAGTCCCTGCCTCAAAGAAGATGCCTGAAAAAACAGCAATACCAAAGGTTAAAAATACCATTGCAGTTGCAAGCGGCAAAGGCGGCGTCGGCAAATCAACAGTCGCAGTGAATCTAGCTTTGGCGCTTGCAAAAACAGGCGCAAAGGTCGGGCTTCTTGATACAGACATATACGGACCCAGCATCCCTCTTATGATGGGCAAACATGAGCCAATAAAGGCAAATGAAGAGGAAAAGATGCTCCCACTTGAAAATTATGATGTCAAGATGATGTCTGTCGGTTTTATGCTTGATGAGGAAACGCCTCTTATATGGCGCGGCCCAATGGTCATGCAAATCGTGAAACAGTTTTTACTGGATGTCCTCTGGGGTGAACTTGATTATCTTGTGATAGACCTGCCTCCCGGCACAGGCGATGCTCAGTTGACACTTGTCCAGACCATACCATTAACAGGCGCGGTTATTGTTACAACGCCTCAGGATGTCGCCTTAATAGATGCAAGAAGGGCAATAAAGATGTTCCATGAGGTAAAGGTGCCGATACTCGGCTTGGTTGAAAACATGAGTTATTTTGTATGTCCGCACTGCAATGAAAAGACAGATATATTCAGCCAAGGCGGCGGCGAAAAGACAAGCAAGAGATATGATGTGCCTCTTCTTGGCAAAATACCGATTGACCCTGCAATAAGAGAGGGTGGAGACTCTGGAAAACCGATTGTAATTGCAAACCCGTCATCGCCGCAGTCTCAAGCATTTATGAACATAGCGGAGCAGGCGGCATCAAGGATAAGCATTCTTGCATTATCGTAACACATCAATGAAACCAAAAAGTCCAACCCTCATCCACACCCCAGAAGAAAAATCAGCATCGCCTTATGACATAATAACCTGCAAGCACGGCATATCAGGCTGCAAAAATTCCCTGCTGGACACAAAAACGATTGCAGATAGAATTAAAGAAATCCTTGATGAACTTGGGCTTGGCGAATATATAAAATCAAAGGCAAAAGCCAAAATCCTTTATCACATGAAATTCAAGGCTGCCATTGCAGGCTGCCCAAACTCATGTTCCCAGCCGCAGATAAAAGACTTTGGCATAAGCGGACAGGCAAGACCAATTGCAACCAAAAATACCTGCACAGAATGCATGGAGTGCGTCAGGATATGTAAAGAAAAAGGCGCTGTCCAAATTATAGATGCGCGGCCTATTTTTGATTACACCCTCTGCGTTTTATGCGGAGACTGTGCAAAGGTGTGTCCTACAGAGGCAATAATTATTGAGAAAAAAGGGGCAAGGGTTATGGCAAATGGGAAATTAGGCAGGCACCCAAAACTGGCGGATATGCTTGCAGAACTGGCAGATGAAGACGAGGTTTATAAACTCCTTGACAAACTGGTTTCCGAGCGGATTAAAAAAGAGTAAATTTCTTTAATGACTTTCCTGCCTGATTTTTGATAATTTTAAAATCATGCCGCTGTTTAATCAATCTCATCTGCCAGTGATAATATTTTCTGCCTATATCCTTGACCTGATAATCGGCGACCCCAAATGGTTTCCGCACCCTGTAAGGTGGATTGGCAGATACATCGCCTTTCTTGAAAATAAAATCAGGCAATTTGTAAAGTCCCCCCTCTATCCCCCCTTTACTAAAGGGGGGATAGAGGGGATTTTGACAGAAAAGATTGGCGGGTTTTTCCTTTTTATAATTATCGTTGGAACTGTGTTTGGTTTGTCATGGCTTTTCTTGTATTTCACCTATCACCTATCGCCCATCGCCTACAGCCTGTTTTCTGTCTTCATCGCCTATACAACCCTTTCAATAAAATCCCTGCATCAAGAGGCATCTTCTGTAATCCATACCCTTGAGAATATGTCAATTGATGAGGCAAGAAAAAAACTGTCAATGATTGTCGGCAGGGAAACGCAAAATCTTTCTGAACAAGAAATCTACCGCGCTGTTGTTGAAACAGTTTCTGAAAATACATCCGACGGCATTATTGCGCCGCTTTTTTACCTCGCAATAGGCGGGCCTGCGCTTGCGCTTGCTTACAAGG
>JACRNI010000008.1 GCA_016234925.1 Deltaproteobacteria bacterium
AATCTGGTCAAGGCTGCAAAAAAGATTATGTCGTATGGGCCGCATATACTGATAATAAAAAGGGGCGAATACGGCGCCTTGATGTTTAACGGCACATCAATATTTTCAGCGCCTGCATATCCGCTTGAATCCATATTTGACCCGACAGGCGCAGGGGATAGTTTTGCGGGCGGTTTGATTGGATACCTTGCAAATACCGATAATCTGAGCGAAGATAATATCAGGCAGGCGATTATATACGGGAGCGTGATGGCATCGTTCAATGTGGAGGACTTTAGTTTAAACCGCATGAGGACATTGACATTAAAAGAAATCAATGAACGGTATAAAGAATTTAAAAAATTGACGCATTTTGAGGATATATGAAAAAAGAAAGTCAAAAGTCAAAAGTCAAAAGCCTGCCCCAGCAGGCAGTAAGCAGGGGTCAAAAGTCAAAAATTTTGTATTTGTTTTTACTGTTCACTGTTCACTGTTCACTGTTCACTGTCTTATACGGCTGCGCTGCTACAGACCTTAAGGAAGAGGCGTCAATACATTATCGTCTTGGCGTGGTTCATTTAAACGAGGGCAATCTGCCGTCTGCATTGAAGGAATTGACCGCTGCTGTTGAAAAAAATCCCGATGATGTTGCATATCACAATGCATTTGGTCTTGCCTATTATTACAGAGACCTTGATAATGATGCGATAAAGCATTTTAAAGAGGCGATAAGGCTTGATTCAAAATTTTCTGAGGCGCGCACAAATCTTGGCGTTGTATATCTAAAACAAAAAAGATGGGATGATGCTATTTCAGAGTTTCAGATTGCCGCTGCAAATATATTCTATACTGCGGCTGAAACAGCATATACCAATATGGGCTGGGCATATTTTCAAAAAGGGGATAATGAAAAGGCTATTGACAGTTATAGAAAGGCAATAAATGTGAACCCAAGATATAGTCTTGCATATAACAATCTAGGGCTTGCATATATGAAGGTGAATAGAGATAAAGATGCTGCAGAGTCTTTTATGAGCGCAATAAGATATTCTCCCAATTATGCAGATGCGCACTATAATCTTGGTCTGGTTTCAATAAAATTAAAGGATAAAAGCAAGGCTCAAGAATCATTTCAAGAGGTCATAAGACTCTTGCCAAACAGCGAGATGGCAAGGTCAGCGCAGGAAAAATTGAACCTATTGAAATGATAATATATATTCTATGGTAGAAAGACAACTCTGGCTAAAAGGTGTTACAGAAAACCCCGGTGAATATCTAAAAAGGCAAAGGGAGATGAGGGGTGTCAGCCTTGAGGATATATCTAAAGTTACCAAGATAAATATAAAACTGCTTAATGCGCTTGAAAGCGACAGCCACGAAAACCTTCCGCACCAAACATTTGTCAAGGGTTTTATAAGGTCATACTGCAAATATGCAGGCATTGATGCTGACGATGCTGTGCTTCATTATGAGGAGTATCTTAATAAAAAGGCGGAAAAGGAATCAAATGTTGTATTTGCCCCGTCTGATGCGCCAAAACAAGATAATAACATTCCATTAGTTTCTAAAAAGTTTGCTGTCATTGCATCTGTTGCATTGCTTATTGCAGTTTCTTTTATAGGCTATATTTTTTATTATCCACGACCTGCGGCCCACGACCCGCAGCCCGCAACTCGTATTGATGAGACCCCAAAAAATACCACTGCCCTTGCCCCTCAAACAGCATATCCTTCTGTTGATGCTGAAGAACCTAAAAAAGAACCTGAAAAAACCAATGAAGCGGTTGAGCCTCAAAAGGATGCTGTGCTAAAGGGTGCAAAAGAAGCGGAAAACACAAAGAAGATGCCGCTGCAACTTGTTGTATCAGCGCATAAGACAACATGGATTAGGGTGGAGGTTGATAAGGAGAAGCCGTTTGAGGTTTCTTTGCGTGACGGCGAAAATATAACATGGGAGGCAAAAGAGAAGTTCTTGCTTATAATTGGAAATGCAGGCGGGGTTGAATTAACATTTAATGGAAAACCCGTTGGCAAGATCGGCGAGAATGGACAGGTAGTCAAACTTGTCCTGCCGCAGGATAAAACAGGCAATTAAATTGCATTTAGATAAAAAAACAAAAACTGCGCTAAATGCAATAAGGAATAAGACTAAAAAAATTAGTGGTATTGGAATCATACTTGGCTCTGGTTTTGGCAGGTTTGCAGATAGGTTAAAAAATGCAGATGAAATATATTACAGAGACATACCGCATCTTGCTGCGCCAAATGTTGCCGGACACAAAGGCAGACTTGTAATTGGAGAAATTAGAGATAAGGTTGTATTTGTATTTGACGGAAGGCTGCATCTCTACGAGGGACATTCAGTTGAAGAAGTGGTTTTCCCTGTAAGGATTTTAAACGCACTCGGCATTAAAAATCTTATTGTTACATGCTCTAGCGGCGGCATATCAAACAAACTGAATAAAGGTGATATGTTTTTTATAGACGACCATATAAACCTGCTAGGTGTGAACCCATTAACAGAACTTATTAAACATGCCCCTGCAGGTATTAAGCAGGGGAAGGCGGGGAGCGATGTATTTATTGATATGACATATGCCTATGAAAGATGGATGTTTAAAGACCTCTCGAAATATGCAAAATCAATCGGCATTAAATTGCAAAGTGGTGTTTTGTGCGCTGTTCATGGGCCTAGTTATGAGACACCTGCTGAGATAAAGATGTTAAAGATCATTGGCGCAGACGCAGTATGCATGTCAACTGTTCCAGAGGTAATAATGGCAAAATATCTTGGCATGAAGGTCATTGGGCTTTCGCTTATTACAAACACAATAAAAAATAAACATACAACCCATGCGGATGTTGTAAGGACTGCAAAAGAAGGCAGCAAGGGATTTGGCGATTTATTGGAAAGGGCAGTGTTATTATTTAGTTCACGCTGAAAAATACTCATCTACTTCGTTGGCTTCGTCGCTGTGCTGCTCACATACCTAAAAGAGTATGCTCCGCTGCTCGCTCCTTGCCGCCTCGTATCTGAGATATTTTTGAGTGTGAACTTTGATGAAGGTATTTTTCAATATTAACTATTTAATGAAAGCCAAGACAGACAATAAGGATTTAATAGGCATTGCAGAAAAGGCAAGACAGAACGCTGTTGCTGATTTTTCTGGTTTCCGTGTCGGGGCTGCAATACTTGCAGATGATGGAAGGGTTTTTACAGGATGCAATGTTGAAAATCCGTCTTTAATGCTTACAATATGCGCTGAAAGGGTTGCGATATTAAAGGCATTATCAGAGGGCGCAAGAAGTTTCAAAAAAATAGCGGTTTTTGCAGCAAGGAATCCTTGTTTCCCATGCGGTTCTTGCAGGCAGATGCTTTTTGAATTTGCGCAAGGATTAGAGGTTATTACAGTTGATTCAACAGGCAGGATAAAATGCGTCAGGATTGATAAACTTTTGCCAAAGGCATTCAAATATAAGAAATAATCTTTTGGGGGCTAAATGGAAACCATCACAAGATGCAGAAAATGCGGAAAAAAGATGAAAAGCGAAAGGGTTGATGACTATAGGATAAAACTTTCATGCTCATGCGGGTTCTGGGAGTTCAAGACAATGCCATCAGCAAGCAAGACAATAAACCCATACTATCCAAAGGACGCTTTTTCTCATGTAAAGGTTGCTGAAGAAGGCGGGCTTGTTTTTGAGATGGAAAAGGCAAACCGGGAAAAAAGAGAGATTATAACGCTTGAAGAAATCAGCATGCTTGCGAGTTCTGATTATGAACTGGATGATGTTCTGCAGACTGTTGTGGAAAAGACCGCAAAGAGGCTTGGCGTGGATGTCTCGTCAATATATCTCTGGGATGGAAAGGAACTTGTTTTGACGGCTACCACAAGTTTTAGAAAAGAGGCGATTGGAAAGGTTCGTCTTAAAATAGGGGAGGGGGTTACAGGCGCTGCCGCAAAAGAAGGCAAGCCCATTGTTGTAAAGGATGTGTCCAAAGATGCTAGATATAAGAAGTTTGCTGAATTAAGAGAGCAGGAATATACCACAATGCTGTCCCATCCGATTATCCATAAAGGCGAACTCTTTGGCGTCCTTAATGTGCAGACAGTTGAGCCAAAGGAATTTCAGGAAGATGAGATTTATTTCATATCAATCATTGCAAATCTTTTGCTCGGCGCAATAAGGATAAGAAAGGCTCAAGCGCCAAAGAAGCCGTGATTAAGCGGATTACAGCCCTTACCATATTTCTGCTGATTATAATCGGCGGTATATTCCTGTTTTACAAGCCGTCTGAAAAAGTGCCTGCTGATAATCCTGTCCCTGCAAGTTTTAAGCAGGGGGAAATTGCATCAATTCCAGAGAAAAATGCTGGCACTTATGAGCCAGAAAATCCAGCAAATATTGATAAACTAAAATCCGATGTTATACAAAAAGAAATTTCAGAAAAGATTTCAGAATCATTTGCCAGCCAGAAAACTCAAGATGAAAAACCATTAAATCCAGAAGCCAGTCCTGCTGTTCAGCAGAGAAAACCTTCTTTTGATATTGCAGACGACCATGTTTCAAAAAATTTTCAGCAAAATGACGGAAGCCATTTTACTGTAAAGATTGAAGGCTCTGAAAATGCAGTTGTAGGGCAGATTATTATGATTTTACTTGAAGAGGCATATATAAAGATTGGGGGGGATTTGGGTTATTATCCGGAAGACAAGATTACAGCAGTCCTTTACAGCAAAGAGCAGTTCAGCGATGTTACAAAAAGCCCGTCATGGGTAAGCGCCTTATATGACGGCAGGATAAAACTCCCTGTCGGCGGCATAACGCAGAGGACAAATCTTCTTGAAAAGGTCTTGTTCCATGAATACACGCATGCCATTGTCCACAGGCTTTCAAAAGGCAGGGCGCCGACATGGCTGAATGAAGGCATTGCGCAATATGAAGACGGCACGAGAGGCAGTGAATACGCAGAGATATTGGCATCTATTGCAGACAACAAGATTTCTGTCAGCCTCATGGCCATTGAAGGCTCTTTTATGGGCTTGAATGCTGCTTCTGTTCAAGTTGCATACATTGCAAGCATTTCAGCGGCAGAATATATTATAAATGAATTCGGGATTAGCGCTGTCAGAAACATATTTGAAAGAATCGGCAATGGAGAACCATTAAGCAGCGCAGTCTCAAACAGCCTTCATATGTCTTATGCAGACCTTCAGGCAAGTTGGCTCAGGAATTTGAAAAATAGATACAGGTAATTACTTTCCAAACAACCCCTTCAAACTCTTTTCAAAAGATTTTTTTGCTATCCCTTTTTCAGTGATGATAGCAGTTATAAATTTATTAGGCGTTACATCAAAGGCAGGGTTTTTAACCTTTATATTATGAGGCGCAATCTGGATGTTTTTCCCCTGCTTAATGCTTGCAGGGGCAGGTATATGTGTAACCTCTCTTGTGTCTCTTTCTTCAATCGGTATCTTATCTCCGTTTTTGATTTTTAAATCAATAGTTGATAAAGGCGCTGCAACATAAAATGGGATTTTATGCTCTTTTGCTAAAACTGCAACAGAATATGTTCCGATTTTATTTGCAGTATCGCCATTAGCAGCAATCCTGTCAGCGCCGACAATCACCAAATCAATAAGCCCCTTTTTCATCATATAGCCTGCCATGTTGTCAGTTATAAGCGTTACATCAATATTATCTTTCATAAGTTCCCATGCAGTTAATCTTGAACCTTGAAGAAACGGTCTTGTCTCATCTGCAAACACCTTTATTTTTTTCCCATCTTCAACTGCTGCCCTTATAACACCAAGCGCTGTGCCGTATCCTGCGGTTGCCAATGCGCCTGCATTGCAGTGAGTAAGAATCGTATCACCGCTTTTTATGAATTTACTCCCATTCCTCCCCATCTGTTTATTTATTAAAATATCCTCTTTATGGATAGTCTTTGCCTCTTGAACAAGTCTTTGCTTCAATTCTTCTATGTTTAATTTTGGGTTTTTTCTGACAACCCCCTTCATCCTCTCAACTGCCCAGAAAAGATTTACTGCTGTCGGTCTTGTTGATGCAATGACCTTGCAGACATTTTCAAATGTCTTCAAAAATCCTTTTTTATTTTTTGTCTTTATATCCAATGCGCCTAATGCAATGCCCATTGCTGCCGCAACGCCAATTGCAGGCGCGCCCCTCACAACCATCTCCCTTATCGCCTCTGCAACATCAAGAAAGTCTTTATATTTTCTATAGACCTCTTGTGTAGGCAAAAGCCTCTGGTCAATCATCACGACACTGTTATTTTTCCATTCAATTGTTTTGAACATTTAATCCTCCAATGAATTGATTGCACAGATTAAAATATAAATCAGTGTAATCGGTTTTTAGAATCTGTGTAATCTGTGTTTCTCTTAAAACTTACATCCTGCAATTTCTTAATCTCTCCATTTCCTAAATCTATCTTCGCATCTTTGATTATTACATTGTCAATGCCAAATGATGCGATGATTGGTTTTAATAGATGCGCAGATTCCTTTTCTCCGACCTTTAAAAAATATTTCAGGTTTTTGTCAGATTGTAAATAAAATGTCGGGGAATTCAAAACAATGCCTGCAATGTCTATATTTCCAGATAAAATAGACAGCAGGTTGATTTTTACATCAACTGCTGCTGCATTTGCAAATATTTTATCTGACGCCTCTTTTGACTTATAAATCTTTACATCATTTATCCTTATGCCAGGACCTTGCCATATCAAAAATCCAATATGTCCTGCCTCAATCTTTTTCCCAATCCTGTTTTCAATTACAGGCAGATAATCGGATTTGTATTTATCAAGGTCAATGATGAAAGGTATTGTTACGATGGCTAGAAAAATTGCAAAAATCAGGCAGAGGCTTGCAATGCCGATTATTTTTAGGAACTGCATTTATCGTGAAAGTTTTTCCTTTAATAATTTATTTAATAGCGCTGGGTTTGCCTGACCTTTTGTAGCCTTCATAACCTGACCAACAAAAAAACTAAATAGTTTTTCCTTGCCTGCCTTATAATCTGCGGCGCTTTGCTGGTTTGCATTAAGCACATCGTCTATTGCCTTTATAATAGCCGATTCATCAGAAATCTGGACAAGCCCTTTTTCCTTTACAATTGCATCAGGGTCTTTGCCAGTCTTGAACATCTCTTCAAACACATCTTTTGCAATCTTATTGCTGATTGTTCCCTCATCAATCATTTTTAAAAGTTTTGCAAAGGATTCAGGCTGAAGGCCGAAGACTGAAGGCTGATTTATGTCTTTCCCATCTTCTTTTAGCAATCTTAATAACTCACCCATAACCCAGTTGGATACAACCTTTGGAATTTCCTGCCCCCCCACCCATCCTTCGGATGGGTACCCGCCCTTGACCCCTTGACCCCTATATGCTTGAACGCATTTCTCATAATAATTTGCCAATGCCTTGCTGCTAGTCAAAACACCTGCATCATATTGAGGTATGCCATATCCTTTAACAAACCTTTCCCTTTTTGCGGCAGGAAGTTCTGGAAGATTTTTTTTAATCTCCTCTATCCATTTTGCGTCAATCTCAAGCGGTAGCAAATCAGGCTCTGGAAAATATCTGTAATCATGCGCCTCTTCCTTGCTCCTCATTGAGATTGTTATGCCCTTATCAGAATCAAAAAGCCTTGTCTCTTGAATAATCTTTCCGTTGTCTTCAAGAACATCAATCTGCCTTTTGATTTCATATTCGATCGCCTTTTGAATAAACCTGAAAGAATTTATGTTTTTAAGTTCTGTCTTTGTGCCTAATTCTTTTTGCCCGATTTTTCTAACTGAAACATTTGCATCGCATCTGAAACTTCCTTCTTCCATATTGCCATCGCATATCTCAAGATAAACTAAAATATCCCGCAAAGCCTTCAGGTATTCAACCGCCTCATCAGAAGTCCGCATATCAGGTTCGCTTACAATCTCAATCAAAGGAACGGCTGCCCTGTTCAAATCAACAAAACTATAGTTTATATCTTCATTGGTCTCGCCGTGCAGGAGTTTGCCTGCATCCTCTTCCATGTGGATTCTCGTTATTCCAATCCGTTTTTTACTGTCATTAACATCAACGTCTATAAATCCTTTTTTTGTGAGAGGCTCGTCATACTGCGAAATCTGGTAGCCCTTTGGCAAATCCGGATAAAAATAATTTTTCCTTGCAAATATGCTTTTAGGGTTTATAGCGCAGTTTGTCGCCAAAGCCATCTTTATTGCAAATTCAACAGCCTTTTTGTTTAAAACAGGCAGGACCCCCGGCATTCCAAGACAAACAGGACAGACCTGCGTGTTAGGTTCAGCGCCGAATTTTGTTGAGCATCCGCAGAACATCTTTGAATTTGTCAAAAGCTGCGCATGGATCTCTAAACCGATTACTGCCTCGTAGGACATCTTGATGCTCCTGTGTAAAAGCAAAGTAAAATTTACAGAGCGTCATCACTTTGCATACCTGCGTTGCTCCTCGGCTCGTCGTTGCGGCGTATGCTTAAAATACGCCTCACTCCTCGCCCGACCCACGCCGCTTGGCGTGGGTGCCCCGGCGCCTTGGTCTGCTTTGTTCTGACGCTCTGTAATGCTGTTCTACTTATGACGCTGTGTATAGCAGATAATATCTTTGAAATCAAGGATTGTTTCGGACAGAAAGAAAACAACTTGATTAGGGATATATAGGTATGCTACAAAAGAGCCAGAATAAAATAACAGTAATTATTTGAATTTACAAACAATCGGGGCGTGGCTCAGTCTGGTAGAGCACTGCGTTCGGGACGCAGGGGCCGGAGGTTCGAATCCTCTCGCCCCGACCATTAAAAACAGGGGTTAGGGATTAGGTGTTAGGGGTTAGTTAGACATTAAATAAAGGCAAAAGAGGATTCGAAGCGAGGCAGCCGCCGAACAAATGTGAGGAAAAGCAGACAGGATGTCTGCGGCAGGCTGCCGAGGTGAGCCTACGCAGACTTTGGCAGGAAGCCAAAGGCGTAGTAGGCGAATCCTCTCGCCCCGACCATTAAAAACAGGGGTTAGGGATTAGGTGTTAGGGGTTAGTTAGACATTAAATAAAGGCAAAAGAGAGGTTCGAAGCCAGTTTCACGCCGAGTAAATGCGAGGATAAGTCCGCAGGGATGCGGACGAAAGTGAAACTGGCCGGGTCTGAAGGAAAAAGCAGGATGCTTTTGACTGAAGACCGAATCCTCTCGCCCCGACCAAAAAACAGAAATAAGAAATCAGAGATTAGGAATTGGCAAGAAAAAATTAGAGGCAAGAGAGGATTAGCAGGCTGTTCCAAAATGCAGGGGTTCATGGGACAGATAAATAACTTTCTTTCTTACCAATCCCGATTTATTGAACCCGATATCTCGGGCTTGATGAATCAAGCCCCTACGATGCTTTAGGGTAGAATGGAATTTTAGGACAGCCTGATTAGTTGTTAGAGGGGAAAAAATGGAACAAAGAAGCGAAGAAGAATTAAACAGGATAAAAAAACTTGAAGGTTTGAAAGGCATAGGGATAAATCCATTTCCTAATGACTTCAAGGTCAAAGATACAACCGCTGATATTATAAACAAATTCGGCAGTCTTACAAAAGAAGAACTGGATGCAAAAAACGATGCAATTACAGTTGCAGGGAGGATTATTGCAATCCGGGACTTTGGCAAGGCATCTTTCATTCATATTCAAGACAGGCTTGGCAAGATTCAGACATATATTAAGAAAGATATAATCGGAGATGAGGCGTATAATCTATACAAACATATTGATATCGGCGATATAGTTGGAATTTCTGGCAAGGTCTTTCGCACAAAGACAAATGAATTAACGATTGAGGCAAAAGAATTAAGACTCCTTACAAAATCTTTAAGGCCTTTGCCTGAAAAATGGCACGGTCTGACTGATGTTGAGACAAGATACCGTCAGAGGTATGTTGATTTAATTGTCAACCAAGAGGTTCGGGATGTATTTCTAAAAAGGGTAAAAATCATTCAGCTCATCAGGCAGTTTTTAAATAAAATAGATTTTATAGAGGTTGAAACGCCGATGATGCAGTCAATCCCCGGAGGCGCGGCTGCAAAGCCGTTCAAAACCCATCACAATGCGCTTGGGATGGACTTGTATTTAAGGATTGCGCCTGAATTATATCTTAAAAGGCTTGTTATAGGCGGTTTTGAAAGGGTTTATGAAATAAACAGAAACTTTAGAAACGAGGGCATATCAACACAGCACAACCCTGAATTCACAATGCTTGAGTTTTACCTTGCACACGCAACATTTGAAGATTTAATGGATTTGACTGAAGAGATGATTGCATCCGTTGCAAGAGAAATCTGCGGCACATTAAAGATTGAATATCAGGGCAAAGAAATAGATTTAACCCCACCTTGGCAGAGGATAAGCGTTAAAGATGCAATATTGAAATACAGCAGCGCCAGCGAAGATATTTTTAATGATAAAAATAAGGCAATAAGATTTGCAAAAGAGTTGAATTTAAAGATGCCTGTCCCTGCAGGCTTTAAGCAGGGATTGGAAGGTTTAAGCCACGGCAATATTATTTTAGAAATCTTTGAGCATGTTGCAGAGCCTAAATTTATCCAGCCTACATTTGTAACCCATTATCCCCTTGATGTATCCCCGCTTTCAAGAAAGACGGAGAAAGACCCGACAACCGTTGACAGATTTGAACTCCTTGTCGCAGGCAGAGAAATCGCAAATGCGTTTTCAGAATTAAATGACCCGATTGACCAGAAAGAAAGATTTGTCCAGCAGGTAAAAGAAAAAGAGGCAGGCGATGAAGAGGCGCACCTTATGGATGATGATTTTATAAGGGCCCTTGAATATGGAATGCCGCCGACAGCAGGAGAAGGCATAGGCATAGACAGGCTTGTGATGCTTTTAACAAATTCAGCGTCAATAAGAGATGTTATATTGTTCCCGCAGTTGAGAGAAAGGTTATAGGTTATTAGGTTTCAGGTTTTATTTTTCCTAACATCTAATAACTGATAATAACTGACACCTATCACCTGATTTTTTATGTCATACGAACTTTTTATAGGGCTTAGATATTTAAAGGCAAAGCGAAAGCAGACCTTTATCTCGGTTATAACACTCATTTCAATACTCGGTGTTACTGTTGGGGTTATGGCTTTGATTATAGTCCTTTCTGTGATGACAGGTTTTGAAGAGGACTTGAGGGAAAAGATACTCGGAGTGAATGCCCATCTCGTTGTGCTTGAACTCGGAAGGGGCATGAAAAATTATAATGAGGTGGCTCAAAAGGTAAAAAATGTAAAAGGTGTTATCGGTGCAACGTCGTTTACATACAATCAGGCGATGATTTCTTCAGCAAGCGGTGTTATGGGTGTTGTAGTCCGCGGGCTTGATATTAACACAGTTGGAGAGGTTACTACCCTGCCAAACAAGATGAAACAAGGGAGTCTGGACGGCTTGCGTTTGCCAATCCGTGAAACCTATGATACACCTGACACATCAACACCGGGCATTGTTATTGGTAAAGAGCTAGCCAAGAATTTAAGCATCTCAATCGGCGAGGAGATAAACCTTGTATCGCCTTTAGGCACAATGACAGCAATGGGCGCAATTCCAAGGATGGCAAGGTTTAAGGTTGTCGGCATATTTGAGTTCGGAATGTATGAATATGATTCAAGCATTGCATTCATATCCATTGAAAACAGCCAGAAATTTTTCAGGCAGTATGATGTCGCAACCGGCATTGAGGTCAAGATAGATAACATATATAAAGCAAAGGAAATAGGCGATAGGATACAGAATGCGCTTGGCGCACCCTTCTGGACAAGGACATGGATGGAGATGAACAAAAATCTTTTCTCAGCATTGAAATTGGAAAAGATTGCAATGTTTATAATCCTGATACTTATTATAATGGTTGCTGCATTTAATATAATATCCACGCTCATAATGGTTGTTATGGAAAAGTCAAAGGATATAGCAATATTAAAATCAATGGGCGCAACAAGCGGTAGCATAATGAAGATATTTATGATAGAAGGGCTTGTGATTGGGATTGCCGGCACGATTATCGGGACATCTGGAGGGGTTTTAAGTTGCATGCTGCTTAAAAAATATCAGTTTATAAAACTGCCAAGCGATGTATATTACATATCAACACTGCCGGTGAGAATGGATCCAATTTTGATAAGTGTAATTGCGGTTGCTGCCATCTGCATAACATTTTTGGCAACCCTTTATCCGTCATGGCAAGCGTCGAAACTTGACCCTGTTGATGTTATAAGGTATGAATAAAATCAAAATGAAGGGTTCTGGGGGTCTAGTGGTCAAGGGTTCTAGGATTTAAGGTAGCCGCACTTTATGCCTGCGGTAAAACGCAACCGTAAAGGTTGCGACTACCAGAACCCTTGAATCCTAGACCCCTTATATTTGACTTTTGAACTTTAATTATATGGCAAACGGCATTGACATATCTCAAATAAAGGATAAGGCAGAGAAATACTTTTCAAAAGGTCAGTTCTCATCCAGCCTTGATGCATACCTGTCTATAAAAACACAGGCTGGGAAAGACCCAAGGATATATTTAAGGCTTGGCGATATATACCGCAAATTAAATAAATCGCAGGAGGCTGTGGAGGAATATAAGAATGCGGCAGAGGTCTTTGTAAAACAGGGCTTTATTGTAAAGGCAATCGCTGTATTCAAGATGATAATAGATATTGACCCTTCAAAGACAGATGTGCAGAAAAGGCTTGCTGATCTATATGCAAAACAAGGGCTCGGTCAAAAGCCAGAACCTATACCTGCAAAAATTGAAGGGCCGAAACCAGAGGCGCCGCCTGCTGAACGAAAGAAAAAAATACCCAGAACGCCGCTGTTTTCTGATTTAAACGCAGATGAACTTTCAGAGGTGATAGATAAAATCAATGTGGCAAATTTTTCTAATGGCGATTTTGTATTCAAAGAAGGCGATAAGGGCGAGTCTATTTACATTATTGCCGCAGGTACGGTTGAGGTTATATGCAGGGATAAAGACGGCAAAGAGATTGTGGTGGATAAACTCGGCGAAGGGGATTTTTTTGGCGAGTTCGGTTTTTTCTCCCACGGCATAAGAATGGCGTCTATCCGCGCTGCAGGCAATGTTGATATTCTTGAACTTTCAAAAGACCGCATGAATGCAATTGCTGAAATGCATAGGCCAAGGGTGTCTGAGGTTTTGTTTGATTTTTACAAGGAGCGGGTTGCAGACAGGCTGCTTGCGCTTTCTCCTTTATTTGGGCAGCTTACTGCCAAAGATAGAAAGGTTGTCCTGAGCAAGGTGATACCTGAGGCATATGAGGCAGGAGATATTATAATCAAAGAGGGCGAGATTGGCGATGCGATGTATCTTATAAAGGACGGGAGTGTTGAGGTGTCATCGTATGACTCAAAAAAAGGCAAGGTTGTCGTTGCTGCATTAAAAGAAGGAGAGTTTTTTGGCGAGATAGGGCTTGCGACAATGAAGCCGAGGACCGCCACTGTAACTGCAATTACAAAAACTGAACTTGTGCTTTTTTCAAGGATAATGATAAAGGAAATAATTGAAAGGTATCCGGCTGCCAAAAAGGTATTGGAAGGATTTGTAAAATCAAGAGTGACTGATATTGCAAAACTTAAGAGCGGGACGGTTTTGACATAAGAAGTGATGAGTTAAAGAGTTGGAGAGTTATGGAGTTAAAACTCCTAAACTCCTAAACTCCTAAACTCCTAAACTCCTAAACTCCTACGATGGAACTTATAAAGGCAGAAGGGCTTCACAAAATATACGGAAATAAAGAAAAGAAGGTTGAGGTTCTTAAAGGCATAGACATTTCAATTGCAAAGAAAGAGACTGTTGCTATTGTCGGAGCATCAGGTGTTGGGAAAAGCACATTCCTGCACATACTTGGCGTTTTGGACAGGCCTACAGCTGGCGGCCTGTTTTACAACGGCAATGCCATATTTAAGCAAAGCGATAAACAATTGGCATATTTCAGAAATAAAAGAATTGGTTTCGTATTTCAATTTCACCATCTCCTGCCGGAATTTACAGCCGTTGAAAATGTGATGATGCCGCTGCTCATCGCAGGTATTGATAACAGGGCAGCCGCTGCTCAGGCGGAAAAACTTTTGACAGAGGTCGGATTAAAGGATAGATTAACGCATAAGCCGGGCGAATTGTCAGGCGGAGAGCAGCAAAGGGTCGCAATAGCAAGGGCGCTTATCCAAACCCCGGATGTGCTTCTTGCCGATGAACCGACCGGCAATCTTGACACACATACAGGGGATGAAGTATTTAATCTTTTGCTTGAATTCAATAGGGATAAAGATATTACAATAGTTGTTGTTACGCACAACGAGCGTCTTGCTGATAAGATGTCAAGAAAGATAACTATGGTTGACGGCAGAATATATGAGGATACAGGAAAGACAGAGTTTAAGAGTTGAAGAGATATAGAGTTTAGGAGTAAAAACTCCTCAACTCCTTAACTCCATAATTCATTTTGAAAGGAGTTTAATTTGAAAAAGACAATATTTGCTGCATTTTTACTTTTATTTGCATC
This sequence comes from Deltaproteobacteria bacterium, assembly GCA_016234925.1. Lineage (GTDB taxonomy): Bacteria > Desulfobacterota > GWC2-55-46 > UBA9637 > GWC2-42-11 > JACRNI01. Next base: position 14,577 of record JACRNI010000008.1, read on the forward strand.
CTTTGATTTTTTAAATAGTGCGGCAGCGCAGGAGAACATCAATGTTGTTGTCCTGCCGTTTGAGGTGCATTCAAGGGATGACATATCAGGGTTCAGGATACAGATGCTTGAGGCAATAGCAGGAAAGTTGGACGAAACAAAGGAGATGAAGGTTATTGCCGGCGACAGGCTTAAAAAGGTTATCCTTGAAAAAGGCGTCGGAGTATTTGATGAAGGCGCTGCAAAAATTATAGGCAGAGAGTTAAAGGTTGATTTTGTAGTGTTAGGGAGCATTACAAAACTCGGCAGAAGATACTCCATTGATGCAAAGGTGTTTAATGTGCAGCAGGACAGGCTGTCAGCGCTCTCTTTTATTGAAGGCGATGACACAAGAGACCTTGCAAAAAGGGCTTCTGACCTTTCATTTACTATTTCAAGCGAGATGTTAAAAGAGGCGCTCGCTGCGGGCAGGGTATTTGCGCCTCAGGCAGGAATAGTCGGGAAGATAAATATAACAGGCAACAGAAGGGTAGATGCTGACGCAGTAACAGCAAAAATAAAAACAAAGGTTGGAGATAAATTTGACAGCGAACAAATCAGGGAGGATATAAAGGCAGTATATGACACGGGATTTTTTGATGATATTGTTGTTGACCTCGCTGACACAGCGCTTGGCAAGGAACTGACATTCATCGTAAGGGAAAGGCCTATAATCAAGCAGATAACAATAACGGGCAATAAGGAATTGACCGAAGAAAAATTAAAAGAGTCAATAACAATAAAGACAAATACAACGTTGAACAGGATAATCCTTAAAGAGAATGCAGAAAAGATAAAGGCGCTTTATGCCAATGAAGGCTATTATGTCGCAAAGGTAGAGCCTGTTGTAAATGTAGAAAAAGATGTTGAGGCTCAAGTCAATTTTCAGATTGATGAAGGTGAGAAGGTCAGGATCAAAAGGATAACCATCATAGGCAATAAAAAGATGGCGGAAAAACAGATAAAGAAGGTTATGAACACAAGCGAGGCGGGTTTTTTCTCATTTTTTACAAAGTCAGGGGTGTATCAGGAATATATCTATCAGAATGACCTTAATCTAATCATGGGGCAATATTTTGACAACGGTTATATTCAAGCAAACATAACTGATTCAAAGGTTACGCTTTCCAGCGATAAAAAGTGGCTTTACATTACAATAGCAGTTACTGAAGGGGAGCAGTTCAAGATTGGCAAGATTGATGTTCAGGGTGATATATTAAAAACAAAGAAGGATATTCTGGAAAATGTAAAAACCAAGACCGGCAATGTATTCAGCAGAAAGGCGCTGATGAATGACATTACAAAGGTTGGAGATGTATACGGCGATGCAGGTTACGCAAATGTGGATATAAATCCTATAACAAAACTTAATGAGGATAAAACTGTTGACCTAACCTTTGACATACATAAGGGAGAGCCTGTATATATAGAAAGAGTGAATATAGCGGGCAATATCAATACAAGGGACAAGGTAATAAGAAGAGAGGTTGAGGTTGAAGAAGGCGAACTCTATTCGTCAACAGGCATTAAGAGGAGCAGGAATAATCTTAAAAGGCTTGGTTATTTTGAAGATGTTGAGATAACAACCCAGCCGGGAAGCGCTGAAAATAAAATGGTAGTGGATGTTAATGTTAAGGAAAGGCCCACAGGCTCTTTTTCTGTCGGCGCAGGATATAGTTCTGCGGATAATTTTATTGCAACTGCATCTGTTACACAGAAAAATCTTTTTGGCACAGGCAAAATACTTGATCTTTCAGCGACAGTAAGCGGCTCCAGCCAAAAATACAATTTAAGTTTTACAGAGCCGTGGCTGTTTGATAAGCCGATTGCCGCAGGCATTGATTTATTTAACACATCAAAGGAATGGCCTGATTTTACCAGAAGGAGCAATGGCTTTGACTTAAGGCTTGGTTTCCCCGTGTATAAAAGGGATACAAGGGGTTATTTGACATATAAATTTGAAGAGGTTGAGGTTACCAATATTGCTTCAAATGCGTCAAAACTGATAAAGGAGCAGGAAGGCAAAAATATAAATTCCAGCATCACTGCGTCAGTAAGAAGAGACACAAGGGATGATGCATTTTTTCCAACAGAGGGTTCAACACTCCTTTTTTCAGTAGAGTTTGCAGGCGAGGCAATTGGCGGAGATGTAAATTTTATAAAGTATATATTTGAAGGTGTAAGATATTTCTCAATGCCGTGGGACACTGCTATTGCCACAAGGGGTGTTGTAGGCTTTTTACAGGATTATGGCGGTAAAGAAGCGCCTGTATATGAAAGGTTTTTCCTGGGCGGCATAAATACACTCAGGGGTTTCAAAACAAGGTCTGTTGGTCCAAGAGATCCCAGAACAAATGAACTAATAGGAGGTGACACTGAGGCATTGTTGAATGTAGAATATATATTCCCGATATTCCCTGAACAAAAGGTAAAAGGGGTTTTATTTTTTGACACAGGAAATGCATGGGATGGCGAGTTCCTGAGCGATTTAAGATACTCTGCAGGACTTGGTTTCAGATGGTATTCACCGTTCGGGCCTTTAAGGCTTGAATGGGGTTATAATCTTGATAAAAAACCAGGCGAGGGTGCAAGTCAGTTTGAATTCAGCATTGGCACAGGATTTTAAAAAAAGTTTTGGAGTTTAAGAGTTAAGGAGTTTAGGAGTTAGAAATTAATCGTTTAACTCCTCAACTCTCTAACTCCTTTACTCTGAAACTCAAATTAATAGGAGGATACAGATGAAAAAGTTTGGTATGTTTTTAGCAACAGTTTTATTTTTGTGGTTTTCAGGAGAGGCAGTTGCAGCAGAGGCAAAGATTGCATATGTAAATCTGCAAAAGGCGTTAAATGAATCCACTGCCGGCAAGGATGCAAAGGCAGAAATGGCTGCTGAGATAAAAAAGGGTCAGGAGCAGGTAAACGCAAAACAGGAAGAACTTAAAAAACTTAAAGAGGATATTGAAAAAAAGGGGGCAATATTAAGCAAAGAGGCGCGGGAACAGAAGGAAGCAGAGTTCAACAGAAAGAGTCAGGAGTTTCAAAAGTCTTTTATGCAGTCAGAAGATGTCTTGAGGAAAAAAGAACAGGAATCTGTAAGGGAGATAATTAAAGAACTTGAAGAGATTGTTAAGGTTCTGGCAAAGGAAAAAGGATATGCCTATGTAATAGAAAAAACAGAAAGCGGACTTATAGTGGGTCCCCCTGATATGGACTTAACAGACGATGTTGTAAAGATATATAACAAACAATATAAGAAAGAGAAAGAAAAGAAATAATCATGGAAAAGAGCCTGAATGAACTTGCTAAAATTGTCAATGGCGAGGCAATTGGCCATGGTTCTGTATTGATAAACGGCGCTGCAGGCATAGAAGATGCTAAATCCGGGCAGATAACATTTATTGCAAATCCGAAATATGCGCATCTTTTGTCAAAGACTTTAGCATCTGCTGTTATTGCCTCGCCTGATATTGCCCAAACATTAAAGGGTAAAAATATACTCTGCGTTAAAAATCCTTATCTTGCATTTGCAAAGGTGCTTAAGGAATTCACTCCAATTGAAAAATTATATCAGGGCATACATCCAAACACAGAAATCAACTCTGATGTTCAAATTGGTTCATCTCCCTCAATATATCCGAATGTGTATATTGATGAAGGCGCAAGGATTGGTTCAAGGGTTGCATTATACCCAGGGGTTTATGTGGGTAGAGATGTTCATATAGATGATGATGCGCTTATATATTCAAATGTATCAATAAGGGAAAGGTGCAAAATCGGCAAGAGGGTTATTATTCACTGTAATTCAGTGGTCGGCAGCGACGGCTTCGGTTTTGCAAAGGATGGGTCAAAACTTTATAAAGTTCCGCAAACTGGCATAGTTCGCATTGAGGATGATGTTGAGATAGGCGCATGCGTGACAATAGACAGGGCGACTCTTGGCGAGACAGTGATAAAACGCGGCACAAAGATAGACAACCTTGTTCAGATTGCCCACAATGTTGCAATTGGCGAGGATTCTATCATTGTTGCGCAGGTTGGCATATCAGGAAGCACAAAGATAGGAAACAGGGTTACGCTTGCAGGTCAGGTTGGCGCTGCAGGACATATTGAAATCGGCGATGATATTGTGATTGGCGCAAAATCTGGTGTTACAAAAGATTTATGTGAAAAAGGTGTATTCTCCGGGTTTCCTGCGATTCCACACAAAGACTGGCTCAAGGCAGTAAACATATTTGCGAAACTGCCTGAAATGAGAAAGACTATACTGGATTTGGAAAAAAGGGTAAAGGAGTTGGAAAAAGATTAAGAGGTTAAGAGATTAAAAGGCTAATAGACTAAAAGGTTAAGAGGTTAAGAGATTAAGAGGTTAAGAGGTTAAAAACCTTTTTACCTTTTAACCTTTTTACCTCTTCATCTTTTCACCTTCAAACTGGAGGTTCCTATGATAGACATAAACGAAATATTAAAAATCCTGCCTCATAGATACCCATTTTTGCTGGTTGACAGGATAGTTGAATTTGAATCCGGCAAGATGGCAAAGGGCATAAAGAATGTTACAATAAATGAGCCGTTTTTTCAGGGGCATTTCCCCGGTCATCCAATAATGCCCGGTGTTCTTCTAATAGAGGCAATGGCGCAGGTCGGCGGCATACTTGCATTCAAATCTGCGAGTGTTGAAAACAAGGTTGTTTATTTTATGGGCATAGACAAGGCAAGGTTTAGAAAACCTGTAATGCCGGGGGACAGGGTTGAACTTATATTGAATGTTATAAAAAACAGAGGCGATATATGGGTGTTTAAGGGCGAGGCTAATGTCGATGGAAAACTTGCTGCTGAGGCAGAAATTATGGCAACAATAATGGAGAGGGAATAAAATGCAGAGTCAGGGCGGGTACCCGTCCAAAGGACGGGTGGGGATCAAAGGTCAAGAGATAAAAATACATCCAACTGCCATTATCCACCCAGACGCAGAGATAGGAGATGATGTAGAAATAGGCGCATATTCTATCATTGGAGAAAATGTAAAGATTGGCAGTAATGTCAAAATACATCCCCATGTTGTTATTGACGGCTGGACAACCATTGGCAAGGGTTGCAGTATATACCAGTTTGCATCCATTGGCGCGCCTCCCCAAGATTTGAAATTTGGCGGTGAAAAATCAGAGGTTGTAATCGGAGAAAATAATACAATAAGGGAATTTGTCACAATAAACAGGGCAACCCTGCACGGCGGCGGAAAGACTATTATAGGAAATAACAATTTTCTGATGGCATATGTGCATGTAGCGCATGACTGCAAGATTGGCAGCCATATTGTGCTCGCAAATGCAGCGACACTTGCAGGACACATTGAGGTGTTTGACCATGTCATCATAGGCGGGCTTGTCGCAGTTCACCAGTTTGCTAGGATAGGCTCTTATTCAATTGTGGGAGGGGCTTCAGCAGTTACGCACGATATACCTCCGTATGTTATGGCTGTCGGCAACAGGGCGAAACTTTACGGACTGAACAAGATAGGACTGCGAAGGCATGGTTTTTCCAGAGAGGAGATAACAAACCTTAAAAAGGCATATGACATAATCTTTAGAAATGGAATGGGTCTCAAAGATGCCCTGGAAAAGGTTGGTAAAGAAATAAAAGATTCTGCGCATATAAAAAACCTGATAGAATTTATTAAGAATTCAAAAAGAGGCATAACAAGGGCAAAACCTACCAGCAGAGAAGAAGGAGCGGATGAAGTTGAAGAAGATTAGCAGGTTGATGAAAAACTCAAAATTTGTTCAGGCTGCTCAAAAACGTCCAGATGCGAGGCGTCGAGAAGCGACGAATGAGGCGCACTTTGTTGTGCGCCACAGTTAGGAGCGACGATGACAACGAAGCAGATGGGCGTTTTTCAGCAGCCTGTTAGGGTTGGGGTTGTCGGCGTGGGCTATCTCGGTAAATTTCACGCAGAAAAATATTCAAATATCCCTGATGTTGAATTGGTCGGTGTCTGCGATATTGATAAAAAGGCGGCGGATGAAACTGCATTAAAATTCAATACAAAGGCATTTTATGATTATAAAAATCTGTTTGGCCATGTTGATGCAGTCAGCATTGTTGTCCCGACACAGATGCATCATGCCATTGCAAAAGACTTCATTGAAAACAAGATAGACTGCCTTATAGAGAAGCCGATAACAACAACAATTGAAGAGGCGGATGACCTGATAAGTCAGGCTGAAAAAAAAAGTGTGATACTGCAGGTCGGACACCTTGAAAGATTCAATCCGGCGATTACTGCATTAGGCAGCAGGGTTAATAACCCTATGTTTATTGAATCTGACAGGCTTGCGCCGTTTAACATAAGAGGGACTGATGTATGTGTTGTGCTTGATTTGATGATACATGACATAGACATTATATTAAACCTTGTAAATGCAGATGTTGTAAAAATAGACGCAGTAGGCGTGCCTGTCATATCAAAAGAGGCTGACATAGCAAATGCGCGGATAGAATTCAGCTGTTACTGCAAGCAGGATTTCAAGGGAGAAACTGCGCAAGATGAGGATATTTCAAAGCGATGCATATATCTCAATTGATTACATGCAGCAAAAGATAACAGCATTAAAACTTGTCCCCGAACGCTTTAATCGGGGAATGGATAAAGACGGGAGCCTGCCAAATATAATTGAGGATAATCTTGACATAGAAAAAGGGGATTCCCTTATGACCGAGATTAAGGCATTTGTCCATTCGGTTGCAACAAGAAAAGAACCGCCTGTTACAGGCAGAGACGGAAAAAGGGCTTTAGAAGTGGCAATCAAGATAAAGGAGTGCCTTGTAAAAACAGGCAATAGGTAATAGGCAATAAAAAACATAGCCTATATGAAAAAACTTCTCATAGTTGCAGGCGAGGCGTCTGGCGACCTTCATGGCTCAAACCTTATAAAATCCATTCTTGAAATAGACCCTTCAATCAGACTTTACGGCATAGGCGGAAGCAGGATGCAATCGCTTGGCTTCAATGCTGTCTTTGATTCCAAAGACCTTTCTGTTGTCGGCATTGTTGAGGTTTTAGCCAAACTGCCAACAATAAAAAAGGCATTTGATAGATTAAAAAATATCCTTGATAATGACATGCCTGATGCAGTTGTGCTGATAGATTATCCTGATTTCAACCTTCGTTTTGCAAAAGAGGTAAAAAAAAGGAATATCCCTGTTGTATATTACATAAGCCCTCAGGTCTGGGCATGGAGAAAAGGGAGGGTTAAAAAGATTGTGCGGCTTGTTGACAAGATGCTGGTCATCTTTCCATTTGAGGAAAAGATTTATAAGGATGCCGGATTAGATGTTGAATATGTTGGGCATCCGCTTGTTGATGAGGTGAAATGCAGTCTTTCAAAAAAAGAGGCAAGGGAGCGGCTTGAGATTGAATATGATAAAAAGGTTATTGCTATCGCCCCTGGCAGCAGGGAGAGCGAAATCAGCCGCATCATGCCGGAGATATTGGGCGCTGCTAAAATATTGAAAAGAGAAATCCCAGATATAGAGTTTATCCTTCCGCTTGCAAACACGCTTACACGGGATTTTATAGAGCGTTTTTTAAAAGATATTCCAATCAAGATATTTGAAAACAAGATGTATGAAGTAATGAGGGCATCTGATATTGCAATAGTCGCATCCGGCACAGCAACGTTAGAAACAGCCTTGATGGAAACTCCGATGGTGGTTGTTTATAAGGTCTCTCCCATTACATATTGGATAGGCAGGATGCTTGTCCATGTTGCTCATATAAGCCTTGCAAACATAGTTGCAGGCAAAAGGATTGTGCCGGAATTGCTCCAGAATGACGCAAATCCGAGTAAAATTGCAGATGAGGTTTTAAACATATTGAAGAATACGGATATTTATAATAATATGACTGCTGGATTAAAAACAGTGAGGGAAAAACTTGGCAAAGGCGGCGCATCAAAAAACGCCGCAGAGGCAATACTGAAAACTCTAAACGACAAGGGATCAAGGGGGTAGAGGGGTCAAGGATTCGAGGTAGCCGCAGGCTTTATGCCTGCGTTAAAACGCAACCGTAAAGGTTGCGGCTACCAGAACCCTTGATCCCTTGAATCCTATTTTCTTATGAAACTCTATTTTAAACTTCTAAAATTTGTTGTGCCGCATTGGCTTTGTCTTGCCGGGGCAATATGCTGCATGATATTGCTCGCTCTTTCTACAGGTGCAATGGCATATCTAATCGGGCCCGTGCTAAAGTTTCTTTTTACAAACGAGGGCGGCGATATAATAAAGATCATACCTTTTGGACTCCTTGATATTGACAGGGCAAGCATGATAATCGCCATCCCTCTCTTGATTATTGCAGTGGCTGTTATAAAAGGTGTTTCATTTTTTTGGCAGTCATATCTAATGGGTTATGTTGGACAAAGGGTTGTTTTAGATATAAGGGAAAAACTCTATAAACATATGCTTGCCATGCCGATACCATTTTTTACAAAGACGCACACAGGCAGCCTCATATCAAGGGTTACAAATGATGTAAACCAGATACAAAACACTGCGACAGATTCCCTTGCATCTTTGATTAGAGAGAGTTTAACTATCATTGTCCTTGCGGCAGTTGTCATTAAGCAGGACTGGAAACTTGCGGCAATTGCATTTATTGCATTCCCGCTTGCTGTTTATCCAATGATAAGGTTTAGCAAGAAACTCAGAAAGGTAAGCACTCAGGGGCAGGTAACAATGGGGACAATAACATCTCTTCTGCAGGAGGCAATCTCCGGCATAAGGATAGTCAAGGCATTCTGCATGGAGGCATATGAGGAAATCAGGTTTAATAAAGAGAGCGAAAGGCTGAATAAACTACAGATGAAGTCAATAAAAGTCCGGGCAGTCTCATCGCCGATGATGGAGATGTTCGGGGTTGTTGGATTTGCAGCAACCATCTGGTATGCGTCATATCGGATAAATATGGGCGATTTAACACCAGAGGGGTTTATATCGTTTTTTGCAGCAGTCCTCATGCTGTATCAGCCGATAAAGGCATTGAACGGTGTGAACCTTAATATCCAGAAAGGGCTTGCTGCTGCATCAAGGGTGTTTGAAATATTAGAGATGCAGGAGGAGAAAAAGGATAAATCTGGCGCTGTTGAATTAGAGGACATAACAAATGAGGTTGCATTTAAAGATGTTTCTTTTAAATACGGCGAGAACCTTGTCCCTGCAAGCAGTAAACAGGGATGGGTTTTAAAAGATATAAATCTCAATGTGAAAAAAGGCGAGATTATTGCCATTGTCGGCACAAGCGGCGGCGGTAAAACAACGCTTGTAAATCTTATCCCAAGATTTTATGATGTTGTAGATGGCTCAATAATAATAGACGGCATTGATACAAGGGATATTAAATTAAAATCTTTGCGTGAGCAGATAGCCATTGTTTCTCAGCAGGTAATCTTGTTCAATGACACGGTCAAGAGAAATATTGCCTACGGCGATTTTGCAAAAACAGACGAGGAAATAATTATGGCTGCAAAGGCTGCAAATGCCCATAATTTCATAGAAAGACTGCCGGAAGGTTATAACACCGTTATTGGCGAGGGGGGTGTAAGGCTTTCTGGAGGGGAAAGGCAGAGACTTTCTATTGCAAGGGCGATCTTAAAAAATGCGCCGATTTTGATATTGGACGAGGCAACCTCATCCCTTGATACTGAATCAGAGATGGAGGTGCAAAAAGGGCTTAATAATCTTATGCAAGGCAGAACAACATTTGTTATTGCGCACAGGCTTTCCACAATAAGAAACGCAGACAGAATAATAGTCCTTGCGCATGGCACAATAAAAGAAGAAGGCAGACACGAAGAACTTTTAAAACTGAACGGCGAATATTTCCGCATCTACAATATGCAGTTTCATGATGTTTCAAAAGAATCTTCAAATACTGAAAAGGCAGCGACATAAAATGAAATCTTTTCTGGATAAAATTACAATGACAGCAGTTCCATATCTTGGCTATCTCTTTATAAGATTTCTAGAAAAGACCATGAGAATTTCATATGTGAATTTTGAAAACATATGGAAAGACTGGCAGGACAACAAAAAGTGTGTTTTGGCATTCTGGCACGGAAGGCTGATGATGATGCCTCTTATGTATAAAGGAAATGGAATTACAGTGCTTGTAAGCCAGCATAAAGACGGCGAACTTGTCAGCCGAACAATGAAAAGATTTAATATAGACTCTGTCAGGGGGTCGTCCACAAGGGGCTGGTTTGGAGGCGTAAAAGGGCTTTTAAAAGACGCAAGAAAAGGGCGCGACCTTGCCATAACGCCTGACGGCCCAAAAGGACCGAGGTATAAGGCGCAGATAGGAATAATCAATATTGCGAAAAATACAGGACTCCCAATATTCCCGATAGCATTTTCTGCCTCAAAAAAAAAACTTTGAAGAGTTGGGACGCATTTATAATTCCCTATCCATTTTCAAAAGGCGTTTTTATTTGCGGCGAGCCGATTATTGTAAATGCTGATTCAAGCCCTGAAGCATTAGAAGAAAAAAGACTTATCCTTGAAAAGACTTTAATAGACATAACTGAAAGGGCGGATAACTATTTTAGAGGCTGATAACCGAATTTCTTTGACTCTCTGACCCTCTGACTCTCTGATACCATGTATCTCATCTACGACATCTTTATTCATCTATCCTTCATCCTTTTCCTACCATATTTTCTCTTTAAGATAATCTTTGTCGGCAAGTATAGAAAAGGGATGCTTGAAAGATTTGGTTTTATAGCCAATGAAAAGGTAATCTCCAATAAAAATAGAATTTGGTTTCATGCAGTGTCTGTTGGCGAGACAAAGGCAGTTATGCCGCTTTTAAAAATGTTTAAACAGAGACATCCTGATATATGTATAATCTTTTCAACAACCACGTATACTGGAAATAAAGTTGCAAGGGATTACGGCATCGGATGTATGGACTCAATCATCTATTTTCCGTTAGATTTTTCATGGGTTGTTAAAAGGGTTGTAGATAAAATAAATCCAAAGGCATTGATAGTTGTTGAAAAGGAGATATGGCCGAATATCCTGAATGTTTTAAACAGCAAGGGAATTCCCATTATTGTTGTAAATGGCAAAATCTCTGACCGTTCATTCAAGAGGTATGTCTTTTCTGGTTTTTTCTTTAAAAGGATTTTTCAAAACATAACCGCCTTTTGCGGACAGACAAACAAAGATTGTGAAAGGGCGGTTAAGGTCGGGATTGACCCTAAAAGAATATTTGTTACAGGCAATATAAAGTTTGATATGGAAACACAGAGTTTAAATTATGATGAGAAAGAGAAGATTATGCAGACAATGGGCATAACTAATTCTGATATTGTTTTCGCTGCAGGCTCTACGCACAAAGGAGAAGAAGATATAATCCTTGATGTATTTGGCAGATTAAAGAATGAAATAAAAAATCTTAAACTTATAATCGCGCCGAGACATCCTGAAAGATTTAAAGAGGTTGAAAATCTAATAAAAAACAAAGGTTTCTCTTTTTTAAAAAGAACTGAATCTCTCAACCCTCAACTCTCCCCTGCTTACAACCTGCAGGGGCAGGCAACTCTCAACTCTTATGATGTTATCTTCCTTGATACAATCGGCGAACTTGGAAAGATTTACAGCCTTGCAAATGCCGCATTTGTCGGCGGCAGTCTTGTTAATGTCGGCGGCCACAATCTATTAGAGCCTGCGCTCCATAAAAAACCTGTGATATTTGGACCGCATATACAAACCTTTTCTGAAGGGGCTGACATGCTTACAAAGGGCGGCGGCGGCATAATGGTGAAGGACAGCAATGAACTTGAGGAAAGGTTAAGGCAGATATTTTTACATGACAGCCTTGCGCAAAAGATTGGAGAGGCAGGATATAAGGTGATTGAATTAAACAGAGGGGCAGCGGAAAAAAGCCTTGAAATAATAGAAAGGGTCATGAGTTGACGCTGAAAAATGCCCATCTGCTTTGTTGTCGCTACGGCTTCTGCGCTCAACATACTATAAAAGTATGCCTCGCTTGAAGCCTTGCTCCGCCTTGCATCTGGGCATTTTTGAGCGTCAACTTGTCATATAGAACTGTAGAGATTTTAGGCTGAAGGTAGGACATGAATTTAATCAAATACATAGACGGCACATATAATTCTTTTCTCTCAAAGGTATTTCTCTTTCCTTTATATATCATTTCTCTTATTTATGGTCTTATTATCAGGATTAGATTTTTTTTCTACAGCGCAGGCATTTTTAAAACAAGGCAACTGCCTTGCATTGTTGTATCTATTGGAAATATCACAGTCGGCGGCAGCGGCAAAACGCCGATGGCGATATACCTTGCAGGAGAATTAGCCAAAAAAGGCAAAAAGGTTGTTGTATTAAGCAGGGGCTATAAAAGTAAAAACAAAGATATTGACATTGTTTCTGACGGCAAAAATATTCTTTTAAATCCTGATGAAGCAGGGGATGAGCCGTTTCTAATTGCGAAAAAAACTAAAAATATTCCTGTGGTGATTGGCATGGATAGATACAAGGCAGGGCTTTTTGCAATAGAGAAATTTCATCCTGATATTATAATCCTTGACGATGGTTTTCAGCACATAAGGCTAAAGCGGGACAAAGACATTGTGCTTATTGATTCAATCAGGGGTTTTGGAAATGGCTGCCTTCTGCCGAGGGGGATATTGCGGGAACCGATTGACAGTTTTAAAAGGGCGGACAATATATTTGTCAGTAATGATAAAAACGAGGAGATAATTCATAAAATCAGGGCAGCAGGCGCAGCCGCTCCTGTTAAATCTTTTAAATATAAACCAAGCGGCTTTGTAAATCTTGCAGACGATACTATGATTGAACCAGACAAACTAAAAAATAAAAATATTCTGGCATTTGCAGGCATAGCAAATCCGATTTCATTTTTTAAGACACTCGAAGGGCTAGGCATTATAATAAAAGGAAAAATGGTTTTTCCTGACCACCATAAATACAATATTAAAGATATTGAAAAAATTAAAACACGCGCAAACAGTATTGACTGCTTTATTACAACTGAAAAGGACGGCGTGAAGATAAAAGATTTATTATCAGAAAACATTGTCATTTACGCATTATTAATAGATGTTGAGATTTACAAAGAAGCGGAGTTTATAGAATGGGTATGCGGCTGTTAAAGGTTGTTAGTTTTTTAATCGGCTGCCTTCCGCTTGGGTTTGGAAGGTTTTTTGGCAGACTCGCATTTTATCTTGATAAAAAGCACAGAGGCATTGCCCTAAAAAATCTTGAGACTGCATTTGGCAAAGAAAAAGATAATAATGAAATATATCAGATTGCAAAAAAGGTTTTTGAAAATCTCGGCATGAACTTGATAGAATTTTGCAGGATACCCCGATTAAATTCAGGAAACATTGATAAAATAGTAGTTGTCAAAGGCTTTGATAATTTTTTAAATGCCTATAAAAAAAGTAAAGGCGTGCTGTTTTTAACCGCCCATTTTGGCAATTGGGAACTTATGGCTGCTGCGCATGCCTTAAAAGGTTATCCTTTAAATGTGGTTGTTAGAGAACCAGACAGCCCTGTATTTGCAAGGTTTATAAATTATGTAAGGTCGTCTTGCGGCAATAAGATTATGGATAAGAGGTCTCAGATGCGAAAACTTTTAGATGTCCTCAAAAAAGGGGAATGCGTAGGGGTTTTGCTTGACCAGAATGTAACATGGAGCGAGGGCGTGTTCGTTGATTTCTTTGGAAAACTCGCTGCAACAAACAAAGGGTTTGCGCTCCTTGCTATAGGCAGTCAATCTCCTGTCATACCTGTATTTATGATAAGAAAGGATAATGGAAAACATGAATTATTTTTTGGAGAGGAAATCCCTATCCAGATAACAGAAGATAAAAAACTTGATGTGCTTGCAAATACCGCCAGATTTACAAAGGTGATAGAAGACATGATAAGAAAAGAGCCTTCTCAGTGGTTCTGGGTTCACCAGAGATGGAAATCAAGACCAGAGAATGACCCTAACAAAGGAAAGAAAGGCGAGGCAATGGTGGCATAGATAAATATTTATCTTTACACCTTAAGCCATATATGATGCAGGATGTGTAAACAAAAAATTACGCAACTATTTATGCGCTGTGTATAACAAGATGTTAAGGGTTGCCAAACTTGACCTTAAAGGCTATAATCTGTTGGATTTTAAGGGGGCTATGTGCTTGATTCTTTCTTCAAACCAAAATCTGTCGCAGTTATCGGCGCATCAAGGGAAGAAGGGAAAACAGGCTTTAGCATCCTTTCAAACCTTATAAACAATAAACTTGTCCTCGCAGGCCTGCCCTCGAATGATTCTATCGGGGGCAGTAAGCGGGGATTCCCCGGCAGCATATTCCCAGTAAATCCTAAAGCCTCTGAAATACTTGGACTCAAAACATTTCCATCCCTTGAAAATATAGATTCTGAAATAGACCTTGCAATAATTGTAATCCCTCCAAAATTTATATCTTCTGCGATTGATGACTGTGCAAAAAAAAATGTCAAGTCTGCAATCATCATATCTGCCGGCTTTAAAGAAACAGGCGCAGAAGGCGCAAGGCTTGAAAGCGAAATAACATCAAAGGCAAAAAAACTCGGCATAAGGCTCCTTGGTCCAAACTGTCTCGGTCTCATTGATACAAATTCAAACTTAAATGCATCATTCGCAAAAGGTATGCCTCCAAAGGGCAAGATTGCATTCTTCTCCCAATCAGGCGCATTATGCACGGCAATATTGGATTGGGCAATCGGCACAAATGTCGGGTTTTCAAAATTCATAAGTTTAGGCAACAAGGCTGACTTGTCAGAAATTGATTTGTTATCCTATCTTGCAGATGACCCTGAAACAAATGTCATACTCGGCTATCTTGAAGGCATTGAAAACGGCAGGGCATTTATGGAGATTGCAAAAAAGGCTGTCCAGAAAAAGCCTGTTATACTTATAAAGGCAGGAGGAACTTCTGCAGGCGCAAGGGCAGCATCATCGCATACTGGCACGCTTGCAGGCTCTGACAAGGCATTCAATGCCGCATTTTTACAGTCAGGGATTGTCAGAGCAATGTCTATTGAAGAACTCTTTGACTATGCAATTCTTTTTGCGGAACAGCCTGTGCCAAAAGGGAATAGACTTGCAATCATAACAAATGCAGGGGGCCCCGGCATTATTGCTGCGGATGCGGTAGAAAATACCAAAGGCATAGAGATGACACAATTTTCAAATACCACGCTTGATAATTTAAGGCAGAAACTCCCTTCAACAGCAGGCATATTCAATCCTGTTGATGTTATAGGCGATGCAAAATCTGACAGATACAAAGATGCGCTTGAAATTGTATTGAATGACAATAATGTTGATGCAGGGCTTGTCTTGCTAACACCGCAGGCAATGACAGATGTTGATAATATTGCAATGGCTGTTAATGAGGCATCAAAAATAAAAAAGACCATTATGACATCATTCATGGGAGAGGTGTCTGTGAGGAATGCAATAAATTTATTGCAGGAAAACGGGATTCCGAATTATCCATATCCTGAAAGGGCTGTCCGGTCTTTTGCAAGGATGGCGCAGTATGCAGAAACACTTAATTTGCCTGATGAAAAACCACAAATATTTGATATTGATAAAACCTCTGCTGCGAACATATTAAAAAATGCAATTGATAACGGCAAGACAACAATATTAGATGAGGCAAAATCTATTATAGAGGCATACGGTTTTAAAACGCCTCAAATGATTTTAGCAGAGACATCAAATGAGGCAGTTAAGACAGCAGAAAAAATGGGCTATCCTGTTGTGATGAAGATTGCCTCTCCTGATATTATCCATAAGACAGAGGTCGGCGGCGTGCGGGTTGGATTGAAGGATAAAAGTGAGGTAAAAAATGCCTTTCTTGAAATGACATCACAGGCAAAAAGACACATGCCAAATGCAATAGTTCTTGGCGTCTATATACAGAAAATGGTAAAAGGCAAGGAGGTAATCCTCGGCATGAGCCATGACAGGAGCTTCGGCCCTCTCATAATGTTCGGGCTTGGCGGCATTTATGTAGAGGTGATGAAGGATGTTGCCTTTCGGGTAGCGCCGCTTTTGCGTAGGGATGTTGAGTCCATGCTGGAAGAAGTCAAAGGCTTTCCAATTCTAAAAGGGGTGCGGGGCGAGAAAAAATCTGATATAAATGCCTTGATAGATGCAATATTAAGGCTCTCTCAACTTGTCACAGATTTTCCAGAGATTATTGAGATGGACATAAATCCTTTGATGGTGATGGCAGAGGGTGAAGGGGTGGTTGCAGTGGATGTGAGGATGGGGATTAGTTCGCGATGAAAAATGAAAGACGCAATGAACTTATAAATAAGGAATTTTAACATGATAAACGATAAACAAAAAACAGGCGAAATCATTATTTATCAAGCACAGGATAAAGAACATAGAATTGAGGTAAGATTAGTTGATGATACTGTTTGGCTTTCGCAAAAACATATGGCTGAGTTGTTTGATAAAGACAGCGATACTGTTGGATTGCACCTTAAAAATATTTATACTGAAGGGGAATTAAATGAAAGATCAACTACCGAGTTTTTATCGGTAGTTCAAAAAGAAGGCAATAGAAATGTAAAAAGAAATATTAAGTTCTATAATCTGGATGCGATAATTTCAGTTGGTTATAGGGTTAACTCAAAGAGGGGTACACAATTTAGGATATGGGCAACAAGAACCCTCAAAGACCATCTTATTAAAGGCTACACAATCAACGAAAAACGGCTTTTAGAGACAAAAGATAAACTAAGGAATCTTCAAGAAACTATTTCTTTCTTGCAAGAAAAGTCCAAGCATGAATTACTGTCAGGGCAGGGACAGGAAATTCTTAATCTGCTTGCCAATTACTCAAAGACGCTTACCCTGCTTGAGCAATACGACAAAGAAAAACTTTCTGCTTCTAAAAAAGGCAGAGCCAAGTTTGCATTAGACATAGATGACTGCAAGGGGATTATAGAAAATCTAAAACAAAACCTCATAGTCAAAAAAGAAGCCGGCGAACTTTTTGGAAAAGAGAACTCAGGCAGGTTTGAGGGTATTATTAAGGGGCTGTATCAGACCTTTGGAGGAAAAGAGATTTATAAGAGCATAGAAGAAAAAGCAGCGCATCTTTTGTATCTTATCATCAAAGACCATCCGTTTTTAGACGGCAACAAACGGATTGCCTCCATACTGTTTGTTTACTTTCTTGAGCGGAATAATTATTTATATAAGAAAAGCGGGGAGCGAAAGATAAATGACAATGCATTAGCAGCATTGGCGCTTTTGATTGCCATAAGCGATCCGAAAGAAAAAGAAACCATGATTAACATCATTACCAATTTGATAGGGTGATATGGAAGTTTACCTGCAACTCGTTACAGATTTCCCAGAGATTATTGAAATGGATATAAATCCTTTGATGGTAATGCCGGAAGGCGAAGGGGTGGTTGCGGTGGATGTGAGGATGGGGATAGGGAGTTCATGCTGAAAAACGCCCATCTGCTGTGTTGTCGCTGTGGCTTCGGCGCTCAACATACTACAAAGTATGCCTCGCTTGAAGCCTTGCTCCGCCTTGCATCTGGAGCATTTTTGAGCATGAACTATATAAAGGGATGACTACAAACGCAATACTTTTGAGAGCAAAGTTAAGGGAGGACAACTATGGATGAAAGAGATTTTTTTGATAGGTTTATCTCATTACTTGAAAACACTAAAGAGAGATATGAGTTAGATAGTATACACGATGCCCTTATTTTATGGGTTGGAGAGAATTATTTATCTCTTGACCCAGAGGAAGTAAAAGAAAGAATAGTAAGCGATAAACATGCGGAAGGAATAGATGCTGTTCTAATAGATCAGAGAGATTACAATCTTTTTTTTATCCAAGCAAAAACAGTAACTACATTTGATAATACGAAGAAGAATTTTCAAGAGAATGATGTAAAATTAACATTAGAAGGTGTTAGGTTTCTTGTGAAGGGTGATTATAAAAGAAAAATAACCCCCGAATTAGAAAACCTTATTGATGAGTATCACGAATTAGACAGGACTGGCGATTATAAAACTACGGTTTTATTTTTAACTTTAAAGAAAGATCCAGTAGACAACAAGTATATAGAAGATTTCAAAAAGAACCATCCCAAAGCAGGAGTTGATTTTTATAATTTTGAATGGCTATTTGATTTTTATGTAAATAAATATTTACCTATGAGAGATGCTCCGCCAAAAAGAATTTCTTTTGAGGTATTAAGCAATGTACTTACTAAAGACTCTCCTGATAAATCCAGAGTATTTACTTGCAAAGGCAAGGAACTCGCCAAAATTTATAATGATTATAGAGAGGCAATATTTCAACAGAATGTAAGATATTCTCTAGGATTGAGACCCAAGAGTATCAATAGGCAAATTTTAGAAACAGCTGTTGATAATACAAGAAGTGTTTCTTTTTGGTATTTTAATAATGGAATCACAATAGTTTGTAAGACAATAAATGAATCTATATCTGGAAAGGTTATTAACCTTGACGAGGCTCAGATAATAAACGGAGCACAAACAACCTATGCATTGTATGAAGCATATAAAAAGGGAGAGTTAAAAGACAATGTGGAGGTTTTAGTTAAGGCAATAGAAAGTAATAATAGAGATTTTATAGAAAGCGTTACCTTATATACAAATTCGCAGAATGCAATCAGATTAAGAGATCTATGTTCTAAAGATGAGATTCAGACCAAAATACAGAAAATACTATTAGATTCCTATAAATATTTCTATGAACGTGCAAGGGGGGAATTTGACTCGTTATATCCAACACCTGAGGCAAAAGAAAAATTATTAGATGAAGACTATAAATCTAAAATAATTAACAATGAGAATGCTGCACAATCGTTTTTGGCAATGTATCTAAATAAACCTGCTCAAGCAAAAAGTGAGAAGGGAAGAATTTTCATGAAGGATACGGCAGGATTTTATGATGATATTTTTAAAAGGAATGATGATATTATTCCAGAAAAAATCTTAATGTCTTGGAAACTCTTGAAATATATTGAAACGCAGAAAAAAGAGTATAAGAAAGAGTATAAAATAGCTGAAGATTTGCCAGAGGACAAAAGAAATGAAATTTATAAATATGATTTCTTACTGCATAGTGAATATTTCATACTGAATCTTTTTAAAGATTTCTTAAAAGATGGGGAATTTAATATTGATTCTGAAAAAGATGATTTGTTAAATGTAATTAAGAAAATTGGTAGTAATGACGCTAAATTTTTAGAGTACTATGAAAGTATTAAGAATTTATTAGCAGAATATATTGATGATAGGAGAAAAAAAGCAGGCTACTATCATAATAAATTTTTTAAAAACGAACAGAGTATTGCATTGGTTAGGAACTTCTTCAATCAGAAATATGCCTTTATAGAAGTGATGCCACCTATCAAGAAGAGTTGTTAATTATACAGATGAGCATTTTTCAGCGTGAATAGTGGAGGTTGAATGAAACCAAAAGATTTTGAAATAGCCAGAAAACTAAAAGAAAAATTATCTGAGGTTGTTCCCTTGATTGATTTCAAAGTTTTTGGTTCCAGAGCCAGAGGGGATTATGATGAATATTCGGATATGGATGTCTTTCTTGAGGTTGAAAGTCTGAATATATCGCTCAAGAAAACTATCCGTGAGATTGTATGGGAAATTGGGTTTGAAAACTCAATATATATATCTCCGCTTATTTTTACCCGCTATGAGTTGGAAGAATCGCCTCTGCGGGCGTCTCCCATAGTAAAAAATATTAACGAAGAAGGGGTTAAAGTATGACAGATAAGGAGACTCTCTATGCACATCGGCTCAAGCAGGCTGAAGAAACGCTTTTAGATGCGGAAAGAATGCTGCAAGGCAGTTTCAGCCCAAGGTCTATTATCAACAGGGCATACTATTCAATGTTTTATGCAGTATTAGCCCTTTTCCTTAAAACCGGTGTTAATATCAAAACCTCCAAACATATTGGGGTTATTTCTATGTTTGATAGAGAATTTGTTAAAACCGGGAAGATAGATAAACACTATTCAAAAATCCTTCATGATGTGTTTGATGCAAGACAGGAAAGCGATTATAAAGAATTTGTTGAGCTGTCATACGAAGATGCTGATGGTTTTGTTAAACTTGCGAAAGAGTTTCTTGATGGCATGAAAAAGGCTATGTAAGCAGAAACGCGGAAGTATTTTTTAGTGCAAACACAAGATTTGAGTCAAAGACAAGGAAAGGCTGGCTGGACAAGACGGAGCATACTTATTTAGAGGTATGTGAGTATTTGGACAGTCAGATTTGACGCAGTATTTGACCAAAGATTGGTTTGCATAACATAGGAGGCAAATATGATTTCGGTATATATAGGTTCTACATCTGAATATTCAGGCAAGGGTATGATTGCAATCGGGCTTGGTTTAAAGATGCAGGCGCAAGGGCTTAAAATCGGTTACATAAAGCCCTTTGCAAAATCTCTTGAAATACATGTCGAATCTATAAAAGAGGTTTTAAGTTTAAAAGAACCGATTGAAAGCATGTGTCCTGTGATACTCACGCATGATTTGTTTATGCAGGCGATGAATGACAAGGTAAAATCTCTGGAAGAAAAAGCATCATCTGCATTTGAAAAGATTTCAAAAGGCAAGGATGCGGTTTTAATCGGCGGTGCTGGAAATCTTGCAGACGGCAGTATGCTTGGCATATCAGGCATAAAAATTACAAAACTATTTAAGGCAAAAGTCCTCTTGGTTGAAAGATATAAAGACAGTTCAACAATAGATGATATCCTTTCTGCAAAGGACTATTTTGGAAAAAATCTTAAAGGTATTATATTAAACTTTGTGCCTGCAAACGGCATTGATTATGTTCAGAAGACCATTGTGCCTTTTCTAAAAAATAAAGGCATTGATGTATTCGGCATATTTCCTGAAGAGCCTATTCTGAATTCTATATCAGTTGACGAGGCAAGAGAGGCGTTAAATGGAGATATAATCTGCGCTAAAGAAAAAACAAATGAACTCATTGAACGGTTGAGCATCGGCGCAATGGATGTTGACAGCGCAATGAGATATTTTAGAAAGATGCCGAACAAGGCTGTAATTACAGGCGCGCACAGGACAGACATACATCTTGCTGCGCTTGAGACTTCCACCAGATGTTTAATATTGACAGGCGGACAGATGCCGAATAATATTATAATCGGAAGGGCAGAAAATGCAGGCATTCCCATAATGATTGTAAAGGATGACACGCTTTCAACTGTTGAAAAGATAGAAAGGGCGATTGCAATGCTCCATTTGAGCGGAAAGAATAAGATTGAAAAGGCGAGGCAGATGTTTGAGGAAAGGTTTGAGTATGATTTGTTTATGAAGAAGTTGAAATAATGGGTTCTAGGGTTCAAGGATTCAAGGGTTCTGGTAGTCGCAACCTTTACGGTTGCGTTTTAACGCAGGCATAAAGCCTGCGGCTACCTTAAATCCTAGACTCCTCGAACCCTCATTTTAATACGGAGGTTTCCATGTATTCTTTCAACATCACCGAATTTTTTGTAAAGGGCGGGATATTCATGTATCCCATAGCCGTCTGCTCAGTTATATCCCTTGCCATATTCATGGAAAGGCTGTGGAATGTAAGGAGAAAAAAAATAATGCCAAATGGTTTTGCAGACAGGATAGAGAAGTTTTTAAATGACGGCAAACTCGGCGAGGCAACGGGCTTCTGTGAAAGAGAGAATTCTCCTTTGGCGCGGATACTTTCTACAGGCATAAAAAACCGCGGGAAAGCCAGAGAAACAATTAAGGCAATGATGGAAGAAACCGGCAGAAAAGAAACCATGCGGCTCTTTAAGAATATTGAGGCGCTTTCAACCATTGCAAGCATATCCACACTTCTTGGACTTCTCGGCACAATATCAGGCATGATAAAGATATTTGCTGTCATATCGCAGCAGACTGTTGTAAATCCTACCACGCTTGCAGGCGGAATATCAGAGGCGCTTAACACAACAGCATACGGACTTACTGTGGCGATACCAACAATAGTATTTTACAAATATCTTTACGGCAAGGTGGATGCCTTTATTCTTTCAATGGAAGAATATTCTGTCCATATATTGGAAATTTTAAAGAAGGAATAATCCATGCATTTCAAAAGACCTGAAAAACACGACATAGGGCTTGATATGACGCCGATTATTGATACGGTGTTTAATCTCCTCATATTCTTTGCGCTGTCATTTAATTTCGGCATAACCCCGGGGATACAGGTAAAACTGCCCTCTGCAAAGGCAGATGTTTTAAAGCATGAGAAAAAAGAGGTCATAGTTGTTGTAACAAAGGATGGCAGCATATTTCTTGAGCAGAAAAGGATAGACCTTGACGAAATTCTAAAGGAATTTAAAATCATCTTTCGTTCAAATCCTGATATTGCATTGATAATACAGGGCGATGAAGAGTCTCTCTACGGCAAGGTTGTAAGGATTATGGATTTTGCAAAAAGGGCAGGCATCACAAAGATTGCAGTTGCAACAAGGCCAGAAGAGAAGGTGGAATAAATTTAAGACAGGATTGATTCAAATATTCCCTTGCCGTCCTTGCCTCCAAGTATTGATTCGCAAGCCCTTTCAGGATGAGGCATTGTGCCGAATACATTGCCGTCCTTATTTATTATTCCGGCAATATTATGAAGAGAGCCGTTTGGATTTGAATCATCTGTTGTCCTGCCGTCAGAATCACAGTATCTGAACAATATCTGATTATTATCTTCAAGTTTTTTAATTGTGTCTTCGTCTGCAAAATAGTTTCCATCAGCATGCGCAATCGGGATATTCAAGACCTGATTCTTTTTATATGTTTTTGTAAATATTGTTTGATTATTTTCTATTTTTATGGAAACATTTTTACAGATAAATTTTAATGTTTTATTTCTCATCAAAACACCCGGTAAAAGCCCTGCCTCTGTGAGTATCTGAAACCCGTTGCATATGCCGATAACAATACCGCCGTTTTTTGCAAACTTAACAACCTCATTCATTACAGGCGAAAACCTTGCAATAGCGCCTGTCCGCAGATAATCGCCATAGGAAAAACCGCCGGGAAGGATTATGCAGTCAAAACCTTTGATGTTTGTGTCTTTATGCCAGATGTATTCTGCGCTTTGATTAAATACATTTTTAACAACATGATAACAGTCCTGTTCACAGTTTGAACCGGGGAATACTATGACGCCGAATTTCACAAAACCTCCTGTAAGAAAAAGGATATTAAAAAAAGCGGTTAATGATTTTAATAAGATATTATAGATTTTTAAAGGTGTCAAGTATTTGTAACTTTATTTGTAACTTTACATAAAGCGCAAAATAATTCTTGACAAGTATTTGAAAGTATTTTATAAATTATTACTTCTATTATTTTCAGCCAAAAATAGTTTTTGCTGGCGTAGCTCAATGGCAGAGCAGCTGATTTGTAATCAGCAGGTTGCGGGTTCAAATCCCATCGCCAGCTCCAGAAGACAACATTCTTGCGAATGTTTAATTGGAAATTGAAGATTGCAGACTGTAAATTTTAAAATTAAAGCAATTCAATTTGCAATTTAGAATTTACAATTTTCATTTTACAATTCTCACGAAGTGAGTAAAGGGAGAGGTACCCGAGTGGCCAAAGGGGGCAGACTGTAAATCTGCTGGCGCTGCCTACGGAGGTTCGAATCCTCCCCTCTCCACCAGCGAAATGCAGGGATTTGTGGTTAGAGATTAGGGATTAGTTACTCATAAGGATTGTATGGTTGGTATTTAACTATACCCTAATCCCTAATTACTAATCCCTGTAGTTAGGCGGGTGTAGTTCAATGGTAGAACTCCAGCCTTCCAAGCTGGATGCGTGGGTTCGATTCCCATCACCCGCTCCAAAAAGCAGGGATTAAAAGGCAGGGATTAGGGGTTAGAGTTTAGGGGTTAGTAAATAATAAAAAATTTATTCTAATCCCTAACCCCTGTATTTATTGCCCATGTAGCTCAGTTGGCAGAGCACTTCCTTGGTAAGGAAGAGGTTCACCGGTTCAATCCCGGTCATGGGCTCCAGACAACATTTTTACAAATATTGAATTGGAAATTGTAGGTTGCAAATTATAAATTTTAAAATTAAAGAAATTCAATTTACAATTTAAGATTTACAATTTTCAATTTACAATTCTCACGAAGTGAGTAAAGGGAGGACAATATGAGCAAGGCTAAATTTGACAGGACAAAGCCGCACATCAACATAGGGACAATAGGGCATGTTGACCACGGCAAGACCAGCCTGACAGC
>JACRNI010000030.1 GCA_016234925.1 Deltaproteobacteria bacterium
ATCCTGTCAAGGGTTTTCTGATTTGCTGATTCAAGCCCAAAAAGTATAAACCTGAAACCAGCCTTTGCCATCATTTCGTATTCTTTTTCCCCAAGTATACCGAATCGCATATTGCAGTCTATCTTAACCCTTTTGTTATAGCCCCTCTTTATCCTCCCTTCACAATAAGCATGAAGCCATTCACCCACGGGAAAAGTTCCGCTGTCGTCCATTATCTCCCGTATGCCGTAATTTTCAATAAGCATACCTACCTCTTCAAGCATCTTTTCAGGTGTTCTTGTCCTGTATTTGGCACCTGGAAATATTGTCGTCCAAGAACAAAAAGAGCATTTTCCCCACCAGCAGTCACGGGCAGCCATTGTGTATGTGCCAGGCAGGTATTTATAATTGCCATTCTTCTCGCTGTACAACTTCCATTTTGTCAGACCTCTGTCTATAAGAGGAAGCGAATTGAGGTCATGATTTAAATCATAGTTGCCTGTGTTTGTTATTTTCCCTTCTTTCCTATGCCAGACGCCAGGGGCTAAGCTAGATACAAGTTGCATGTTGCGGGTTGCGAGTTGATTACAAAGATTTAAGAGGAGAAAGTCATAGTCTCCGCCGGTTAGGACAAAATCAACTGGACTGTTAAGCATGGACTCTTCGGGCAGGGCTGT
This sequence comes from Deltaproteobacteria bacterium, assembly GCA_016234925.1. GTDB lineage: Bacteria > Desulfobacterota > GWC2-55-46 > UBA9637 > GWC2-42-11 > JACRNI01. The sequence continues at coordinate 657 of JACRNI010000030.1, forward strand.
AACATGGTCGCCCATAAGGACAGTTAAAGGTTGAAAGTTGAAAGTTGAAAGTTTTTTCAAATCGTTGATTATTTGCCAGTGGCGTTTGATTACAGGGGTTTTGGTTTCTATTGCAATAACATCGGGTCTTTCCTTTTTTATCCTCTCCAGCCACTGATTATATGTAAGCCCCTCTGCAATGCCATCATCCCATATTACTTCAAAACCGTTTTCTTTCAATAAAGTTGCTGCATATGCTGGAACCATGGGATAGATATAGGTCGGCTCGCTGAACCACTGAAACTGGCGGTTCTGACCCAATAAAGGGATACCCTTCTCGGATTCAAGGGGCGGATATGATATTGATATTTTCATCGCTATTCAGTTATTGTTTTTAATTCACTCTTCAAATCTTTTGTAAATAAATAACCCTGTAAAAAACGAATACCATACCAAATGTGCGTTAAAGATATATAAAAAAGACTGACCAAAGAAACTGCAAGATTCTTTTCTTTGCCTTGAATCTGAAATAAGGCAATTATTAACGCAATTGTGTATACTCCTATGCCAGCATAAAAAAATCTACTAAAAAAATAGTTATGGGTAAAAAACAATGACATTCCAACAGACAGGAATATTACAAAAAAAGATGGAATAAAATATTTAAGCTTCTTTGAGGTTTCAGGAAATTTTTTTGCAAAAAAGCCACGGTGAAGCCCGTAACCTCCGACCTGCCGCAAATGCCTTATAAGGCCTTCTCGCCTGTGATGCCATACAAAGACATCAGGGTCATATATAATCTTCCCCCCTGTTTTAATAATATCTAAACAAAGTTTTGTATCCTCCCCTGGCCAATAGTCGGAGTTGAATCCGCCAACCCGCTCAAATACGCTTCTGCGAACCAATAAATTTACCGAAGGCCAATCATCAACCTCCTTTACTCCCCCGATTGGCCAGTACCTATCCGGATTCCCACCGCCAATTTTGCTCAAGAAAACCGCGCCTGAAACCTTCTGATGAAAGGTATCGGAAGACGGTGTAACCGCAGGGCCTCCCACCGCGGCAACCTCTGGGTTGTCAAAATGCCTCAATGCGTTGCTCAGCCAGTCTCTCCTTGGATAGGCATCGTCATCTAAAAAGGCAAATATGCTCCCTCTGGCATATTTGAGCGCCAAATCCCTTTTTTCAGCCGGACCTATCTTTCCTGTCGCAATAATAGTAGTCTTTGGGAATGAAACTGCAGCATGGACATCTGCGAAGATAATAATCTCAAAATCTTTATAATCCAGATTCAGGATATGCGGTATGGATTCCTTGATATAGTCATTGACCTCTTTTACCGGGATTATTATTGAAACTGTCCTCATTTTCCTCCAGCGCCTTCCATGCTTATCTCACCAACACTATAAAACACCTTTTTGTCCTGGTAAACCATCCATAAATTAATTGCTGCCAGGCAGAAATTCACAGCCATTATTATGAATATCACGGTAAAAAGAGAGCTGTGAAAGATGTTAAGCAATATTATTAATAATACGCATCCCCCAACGAGAGAATAGATAAAACCTGTCTTGTGTCGTGCAAGATTAAAGCTGATCAATATGCTTATGATTGCCATAAACATCATGGCCAACCCGTAAAACTTAAGCAGAGGGGCTGCATTGCTGAACTTATTTCCAAACAGAACTCTGATAGCCAGCTCCGGAAAAAGAAAAAAGCCGAGAACCCCAATCATTGAAATACCGACAGTGTAAAAAAGCGCCTTGTCAAGAATTTTAAATGTATTATTATTCAAGGCATGAGATTCCGACACCATCGGGAATAAAGCCAATACAAAGGCGCCTGGCAAATACAGGACAGTCTTGCCTAAAATTGTTACAGCCGCGTAAAGCCCTGCCTCTTCAGGTGAAAAGATGTGTTTGACAATTATTAAATCTATATAGGTCAGCGTGGTAAAGGCAATGGATGAAACAAGCACAGGAACGCCGTAGAGCAATATATCCTTTGTATATTTTTCTACATTCTCCCTTTTTTTAAAATATACATGAAGCGGAACAATTGTTATGACAAATATAGCAAAAACAGAAACAACAGGAGCGGCAATAGCGCCGTTTAAGCCAAAACCAAGAAGCACAAAAGCAACACCAAAAAAGAGTTTGGAAAATCCACCCAACCCCATACCGGCGCCAAGATAATAAAACCTCTGCAATCCCTGCAGCATTCCAAGATTGACCGTTACAACAAGGGCCCCAAAAAGCCCGATTCCGGTAATGATAACAGGCCATGCGCTATCCATCTTTAAATAGCCGGTTATTGAATTATTGAAAACAAGAAAAGGGAAGCAGCACACCGCCCCTACTGCGGCCATTTTTGTTAAAGAGTTGCGATACAGCGATGCTATATGAGCCTCCTCTTCTTTGGCCTTGAACATGGATACATATTTTGCCATCACTATCATGATAGTGCCGCTTGGAATAGCCACGATGACCAGCATAGAAAGCGCAGCATTCATAGTGCCGTAGTCTTCCACGGAAAGATACCTGCTCATAAAAAACTGAAAAAGGTAGTTGGATATATTGCCTGCCATAGAGGCTATAAAAAGGATTGTGCCGCTTTTTATCAAAGTCATTTTGCTGCCTGCTCGCAATCTTTAGAATCTTCTACTACCTTTTCTATAGAAACACGGTCATAATATCTCAGTATATACATGCGATAAAATATCGCCAGTGTATCCATCCCCATATAATACATATCTTTCAGCCCAATCCGACCCCATTTCATTTCTCTTCTGTAATTCAGGACAATTGGGGACTCTACAACTTTATAGCCTGCGTGGTGTGCATTCGCCAGAAGTTCTACATCAAATGCATATCTTTTGCATAAAACCCGAGGAAATATATTTGCCAACACTTCATACCTGAATATTTTTAGCCCCGTCTGCGTATCCCTGAGCGGCAGACCAAATAACATTTTTAGACAGAATGCATATATTCTGCTGAAAATCTTTCTGGAAAGCGGATAATTTAATTTGGATTCTGGATGATATTTTGAACCAATAACAACATCGGCATTTTCATCCCTCATAACTCTGAACATCTGATAAATTTGATGAGGGTGAAGATCTAAATCTGCATCAAGGAATACAACAAAGCTTCCTGTAACATGCTTGAACCCATTTTTTAGAGCGCTTCCCTTACCGCAGTTATAAGGAAGTTTTATCGGGATTATGCTTCCGACATTCTTAGCTACCCGAACAGCCTCGGTATAGGTGTTGTCTTTGCTTCCATCATCAACTACCATTATTTCAAAATCACAATGAGATTTCTTCAATACTCTATGGGTTTCCAGCAGATTATCGTAGATATGATGTCCTTCATTATAGGCTGGCAATATTGCAGAAATTTTGGTTTTAAAAAGTCGCATAAGCTAATTTTCCTCTTGCCAAAACTGACATCAGACCTAATCTTAATTAAAACAATCTTTAGCACAATATTTAAAAATGTCAACCTTCACCCTTTAAAAACTTTTGCGCTCACGAGAATATCCACAAGTGTTTGTTAAATTTTCTTACAAAACTCAGCAATTTTATTCACCACATATTCCTGTTCTTCTAAAGCCAGTTCAGGATAAATCGGCAGCGCCAGAGTTTCTTTTGCAGCCTTTTCAGATACCGGAAAATCTCCTTTTTTGTATCCAAGATATTTAAAGCACTCCTGCAAATGCAATGGAACAGTGTAATATATCTC
>JACRNI010000031.1 GCA_016234925.1 Deltaproteobacteria bacterium
CTTGACAAAAGCACTATTCATGGGAGGCTTTTATGTATATGAATGAAGGCAATATGGCAACTGCGTTTATGGGCGCATTCGGGCTTTTCTTCGTATTTTTATGGGTTGTCCTGCTTATACTCTGGATTATCCTTCCGTTTTACATCTTCGGAATAAAAGGCATTATGAAAGATATTTTAGAGGAGCAGAAAAAGACAAATGAACTCTTAAAAGATATGCTTTATAAAAAAAATGCAGCGGATATATCCACCAATAAGACTAATGAGCCAAAACAGGATTAACTAACTAATTGATATTGGAAATACCTTTATTTAAGTTCACGCTCAAAAATCGCACAGATACGAGGCGGCAAGGAGCATGTAGCGCTGGGGTTTATCCCCAGCGGTTTCGTTGCCCATAAAGGGCAACGCTACAGGTATGTGAGCAGCGCAGCGACGAAGCCAACGAACGGGGCACCCATTGCGGAGCAATGGGTCGGGGCGTTTTTCAGCGTGAACTAACTAATATATGTTTCTCCAGCAACTTATAAACGGCTTAACCCTCGGCTCTGTGTATGCCTTGATTGCGCTTGGATACACAATGGTCTACGGCATATTAGGGCTTATAAACTTTGCCCACGGCGAAATATATATGCTCGGCGCTTATCTTGCTATTATTTCATTTGCCGTGCTTACAACATACGGCATAACAGCATACAGTCTGCCTCTGTCCATATTTATTGTCTTTGCAATCGCAGGTCTCTTTTGCGGCGCATATGGCTTAACAGTTGAGAGGACAGCGTACAGACCTTTGCGGCATGCGCACAGACTCTCGCCTTTAATATCCGCAATCGGCATGTCCATATTCCTGCAAAATTATGTTATGCTGACGCAAGGCGCAACAGACAAGGTTTTCCCGCACATTATACCTTCAAACAGTATAAATATAAGTAACGCATCAATAAGTTATCTTCAAATATTTATTTTTACAGCATCTTTTATTTTAATGGCTGTCTTGCATATCTTCATAAAAAAAACAAGACTTGGAAAGGCAATGAGGGCAACGAGTCAGGATAAGAGAATGGCTAGTCTTGTTGGAATAGATATAGACAAGGTTATAGCAGTAACATTTGTAATCGGCTCTATCTTGGCAGCAGCGGCAGGCATGATGGTGGCAGCGTATTACGGCGCTGTTAATTTCTTTATCGGTTACGCAGCAGGCATAAAGGCATTTACAGCAGCGGTTCTGGGCGGCATTGGAAATATCCCCGGCGCAATGATGGGCGGACTTGCCTTGGGCTTGATTGAAGGTCTTGGCGCTGGTTATATCTCAAGTGAATACAAAGATGTATTCGCATTTGTCATACTGATATTGGTTTTAATATTTAAGCCCACAGGTTTATTGGGTGAGAAGGTTTCTGAAAAGGTGTAAATAGTTGATTACGCAGATTGTAAAAATAGATTACACAGATTATGAAATAAGTGGAGGTGCGATATGAAGGAAAAGATAATAACCATTCAAAAAGGCAAAGAAGGGGTTGCAATACCAGAGGATTATTTAAGGTTTCTTGAACTTATCCCCGGCGCAGAGGTTACAGTTCATCTTGATAAGAAGAAAAAATGGATAATCATAAGACCTCTGCACGGCGAAGATTTTGTTGAGCATTTTAAATCAACAATGGATAAGATGGCATAATCATTGCCTGCTCTTAACCCAAAAAATGCAGTTGCATTTTTTGGGCAAACACAATATTTGGTCAAATACGGCGTCAAATCGGACTGTCCAAATACTCACATACTTAAAATAGTATGCTCTGTTTTGTCCAGTCCTCTTTTCCTTGTCTTTGGCTCAAATCTTGCGTTTGTCCCGAAAAATACCAATTATATTTTTTGGCAACCGCATTTTTCGGGTTAAAAGTTGTTGCTTTTGAAAATCGGTTGTGATAATAATTTCCAATATCTTTTCAGGAGATTATATGAAAGATTACACCGATTATAAAGGCAGATTACACAGATTAAAGCAAAATAGTGGTTTTAAATCTGTGTAATCGTATTTCAAAAATCTGTGAAATCAATTTCATGGGGGGGTAAGGATGATAGTTCAGTGCGATGCATGTCAGACTAAATTCCGCATAGATGATTCAAAGGTAACTGAAAAAGGTATTAAGGTTAAATGCACAAAATGCCAGAATACCTTTGTGGTTAAACCTCAAGTTGCTGCTGCCCCTGCGCCTCCTCCACCAGAATATCCAAAAGAATCTCCTAAAGAAAGCCAGTTTGACATATCATTTGGTTCAGAAACAGAAACTGAAGAGCCTCAGCCGCCTAAAGAAAAAGAGATGACTGAAGACGAAAAACTGGCAGCAGAGTGGGCAAAAAGCATATCCTTTGAAGAAGAAAAACCTGCTGAAAAGGAGGAACCTCAAAAATCCGATATTGCAGGCATTGAGGCATCGGAAGCCGCAATGCAAATGCCTTCGCTTGGCGAACTTTCATCCTTTTCATTTGAAGAAGAGGAAAAGAAACAGCCTGATGCAGATATATTTGCAGAACCAGCAGCAGGGGAAAAATCTATTTTTGAACCAGATATATTGCCGCCTCCTGTAAAAGAAGAGCCGGTTTTTGAATTTCCTTCAGAAAAGGCGGTTGAACCCCAAACCTTTGAACAGGTATTTGAACAGGCAATAGAGAGTTCTGCTGAACTGCCTCCCCTGTCATCCATTCAACATGAAGAAATTCATGAAGAAATCCCTGAAAAACCTCATGAAGAACCTCATGAAAAAGCAGAAGAAGCATCAAGCGCTGTGCCGCAAGAAATAAAACATGCCCGCTCAAAACTGATACCCATCTTGGCTGTATTGGTTATCATTGTGGGTTTTGCCCTTTTTTATTTGTCAGGCGGTGTATCGTCTATTTTCAAAATGTCAAATAAAAAGCCGTCTGTATCAACAGGCAAATTTGATATTGTTGAACTCAAAGGATACTACACAGAAAATACATCTATTGGGAAATTGTTTGTCATTGAAGGAAAGATTACAAGCACATTTGACAAGTCAAAGGATATAATGGGTATAAAAGGCTCTATATTTAACAGCAAGGGAGAAACTATGGAAGAGAACATGGCAAGCCCCGGCGCCATTATATCAATGGATGATTTGAAAACAATCTCAAAAGAAGAACTTGAAAACAGGTTTAAAAATAAAAAGAAAACCTCGCTTCCTGCCAAAGGCAGCATGCCTTTTATGATTGTCTTCAGCGATTTATCAACAGACCCTCAGGAATATGGCGTAGAATTAGTTCAATAATTATTCCCCTCATTAAGATATTCTGCTATAATCATCTATAATATTTGAAGAACCCCGCAGCAATCTGCGGGGATTCTCTGGGTGGGTAAGGAAAAAGTTATTTATCCGTCCCATCACGGTAAGGGATTTCATTATTCATATATCTTGCCTTGACCCCGCTCCAAGGAGCGGGGATTGCGGCGAGCATCCCGTTCAAAGCCGCACTTGATGAAAAATGCAACTGCATTTTTCGGGTTGATAAAAACCCTTTATTTTATAAAGATGAGAACTACATTGAACTCCTTTGTAGAGAGACTTGTTAAAGACATCTCTGCCCTGCCTGAAGAATTGATGAGGATAAACCTTTTTTGCAAACGGTTATCCGCGCTTGAGCCGTATAATATGGCAATTGTATTAGATGAAATATACAGCGAAGAAAAAAGCCATGTCCCTGAATACAAGGCGCTGCAGATGACCCTTGTTAATCATAAGGCAATATCAGAGATTTTAGGGGCTGATAAGATCAAACTGGTTTATCTTGCATCACTTGAACTAGGGCTTACAAAGGTAAGCCGCCTTTTAACAGACCTTCCGCCGCATAAATCCGCGCCGTTTGGTTATGACAAAGAAGAGGATGCGAAAATGGAACTCTTGACCCTCGGCCAAAGAAGGGCAATGTCAAAGAAATGGAATAAAGACACGCTTGACAGGCTTCTGTCCGACCCTGACCCAATGGTGATAACAAATATCTTGAATAATCCAAGGATAACAGAGAGAGAAATACTCAAGATTGCATCAAAGAGGCCGAATTCTCCTGAAATATTAAGGCTTATATCAATTCATAAAAAATGGGGCGGCAGGTACAATATAAAAAAGGCTGTTGTCCAGAATCCATACACATCGCCTAGAATAGCAATAGGCATTGTTGAATTTTTACTTTTGCAGGATTTAAAAGAGATTGCTGAAGACAGCACCATACATCCGCAGGTAAGGGGCGCTGCACGGAATATTGTTGAAAAGAGGGGGGAAACTGAATAAAATTTTGGGCTAGACTGTCTGCTTTTCTTTTTTTGTGGTATTCTCTGTTTTTGCAGATGATTCTAACTTTTCCTTTTCTTCTTTTTCAGGTGTTATATCAATCTCTGTCTCTGTTGTGGCTTTTTTAAAGTTCTTTATTGCTCTGCCAAGACCAGAACCAATATCAGGCAGTTTGCCGACGCCAAATATTATAATGATTATAACCAAAATAACTAAAAGTTCAGGCATTCCTAAACCAAACATATTTTAATACCTCCAAATTGGATAAAATTGCTTTAATTTTAGATTTACACATTAAGGTAGATATGTCAATAAAAAATTACCCCCAAAATCCGATTTAGGATTTTGGGTAAAATCGCAAAGTCGCCGGGGCACCCACGCCAAGCGGCGTGGGTCGGACAAGGCTAGAGGCAATTTTGCGACGCAACCGTATATGACCAATACGGTGAGGAGCAAAATTGGCGATGACGCAGTATTTCAGGATGAATCTGCGATTTTAAATTCCGCTAAAGCGGAATTTGGGTACCCCATATGAACAGCAAAAATAATTTTATCATATTCCTATTTATATCCATTGTCCTGCATATCGGACTTGTTTTTCTACTGCCTGAATTAAAACAAAAGTCAGTTGAACCCGCATATCCATCCATACCTGTTGACATTATCGATATATTTAAAAAACCAAAGGGCGAGATAGTTGAATTGCCGCCAGCCCCGGAGAGCAAACCCAAACAAGAAAAACCGTCTAAATCTGATGCAGAAAGGCTTGCTGACAGGACAATGCACACGGAGCGTGAAACAAGCCCGAAACCAATGCCTAAGCCAAAACATGCAACTTTAGGACAAGAAGGAAAAACAACAAAAAACGAGGAATCTGCAGCAAAAGAGCCGTCAAACAAAGAACAGTTGACTAAAGAGATAAATAAAAAAGAAGACACTATTATAAAAGATAACGAGGTAATACCAGCCCCTCGCCCAGATAAAGGCGATGAAGGCAAGGGCAAAGAATCTGAAAAAAAGATTACAACTAAAGAACTTTATCCATCGGAAGAGAGATTGGCAAAACTTGACAAGGAATATCAAAAAGGTGTTCAAGGCGTGGAGGAGGGAAAGACCCTTAATCTCAATACAAGTGAATTTAGATACATATCATATCTTACAGGCATAAAGAGAAAGATTGAACTGGTATGGAATTATCCTGAGCCTGCTGCAAGGGCAGGCCAGCAGGGAAGACTTGAACTTGCATTTACCATCAGAAAAGACGGGGCGCTGGAGAATGTAACACTGGTAAAATCATCCGGCTATCCAATGCTTGATGATGAGGCAATATCTGCAATCAAGGTAGCAGCGCCATACAACAAATTTCCAAAAGGCTTTAATCTGGAAAGGATCACAATCGCCGCTACATTTGAATATATTATTGAGCCGTACTTTTATAAGCAGATAAGGTAGTAATATTTACTTGCAGTGGTTTGATTCATTAAACAAAGTTGCGGCATGAATGCCGCCGCTACTGCAGCGGTGCGATTTATCGCACAACAATCTGTTGCTGAAAAATCAGCATGAAAGTTTCATTTCATTGTCTTTTAAAGGTCTCTTTGTTAATATCCTTAAATGGACAGGAAAAAGATAAAACAAGAAAGAAAACATATCAGCTCATCTTACCTTAACTTAACCTTTCTTACAGCCTTTATCACTTTACTTATCTTGCTTTCTTTTACAGCCTTTTTTAGAAACATCACATGGAAGGATGATTTAACACTATGGGAGGATGTGGTAAACAAGGGGCCTAATAAGCCGAGAGCCTACATGGGTCGTGGGTTTGCTTATTCTAACAAAGGTCAGCATGATAGGGCAGTAGAGGATTATAACAAGGCTATTGCCTTAAACCCGAATTATGCCTATGCCTACAACAATCGTGGGAATGTCTATGGTAAAAAAGGACAATATGACAGGGCAATTGAGGACTTTAATAAGGCGATTGCATTAGCCCCGAATTATGCCGAAGCCTACAACAATCGTGGGATTGCCTATGATAACAAAGGACAACATGACAGGGCGATTGAGGACTTTAATAAGGCGATTGCATTAGACCCGAATGATGCCTATGCCTACAGCAATCGTGGGAATGTCTATAATAACAAAGGACAATATGACATGGCAATTGCGGATTATAATAAGGCAATTGCCTTAGACCCAAATGATGCCTTTGCCTACTACAATTGTGGGAATGCCTATGCTAAAAAAGGACAATATGACATGGCGATTGAGGACTTTAATAAGGCGATTGCCCTAGACCCTAATTATGCTAAAGCCTACAACAATCGTGGGAATGCCTATACCATTAAGGGAAATATAAATAAGGCGATTTTTGATTTTCAAAAGGCTTGTGATTTGGGGAGTGAAATTGGCTGCGAGAATCTGCAAGAGGTATTGCAAAAGAGATAACAGTTTAGACTCATAGCACAAACATCATTGGGAAAATCCCCCCTTTATTAAAAGGGGGGGATGGGGGATTTTGAAGATTGAGTTCACTCAACACGGCTGTTTTGGCGTCTCTCCAAGGCTTTTTAGTATATTTGCATAATCATTATAAAGCAGGTTATATGTTTCCTGTGTAATCTTGCCCTGTTTCTTCATATTGCAAAGCATACTTGTCCAAAACAATTTCCCAAAACTTATTTTGGACAGGTATGACCTTTTACCTCGCTATCCTCTCAACCTCTTTTATAACCGCTTCAATAATATCCTTTTCCTTTACCTTTTTTGCAGCCTTGCCGCCAATATACAAAAGTCCCACGCCGTCTCCGCCTGCAATGCCGATGTCTGATTCTATTGCCTCGCCGGGACCATTAACAACACACCCCATAACAGCGACATTTATAGGCTTTGTTATATGGGATAACCTCTTTTCTATTTCATTGGCAAGTTTTATTGCGTCTATCTTGATTCTTCCGCATGTCGGGCATGAAATTATATTAACCCCCCTCTGCCGCAGTTTCAGAGACTTTAAAATCTCCCAGCCTACCCTGACTTCTTCAACTGGGTCGCCTGTCAATGAAACCCGAAGCGTATCGCCAATGCCCTCTGCAAGGAGTATCCCAAGTCCGACAGATGATTTTACTGTGCCTGAAAATATTGTGCCTGCCTCTGTTATGCCTATGTGAAACGGATAATCATTCTTTTTTGCAAGGAGTCTGTAAGCGTCAATAGTCTTCCATATATCAGATGCCTTTAGAGAAATCTTTATATCAAAAAAATCATTTTCCTCAAGTATCCGTATGTGTCTTAATGCGCTTTCAACCATGCCTTCAGAAGTTGGATGCCCATATTTTTCCAAAATATCCTTTTCAAGAGAGCCTGCATTTATGCCTATTCGTATTGGTATGCGCCTTTCTTTTGCCGCCTTAACAACCTCTTTGACCCTCTCCTTGCTTCCAATGTTGCCGGGATTTAACCGCAGTCCGTCAACACCCTTTTCAATTGCCTTTAATGCAAGTCTGTAGTCAAAATGAATATCAGCAATAAGCGGGATTGATATTTTCTTTTTTATCTTATCTAGAACATTTGCCGCATCCTGATTTAATACAGCGAGCCTTACAATCTCGCACCCTGCCTTCTCCAGCGCCTTGATTTGTCGGACAGTCGCATTCACATCAAGGGTGTCTGTGTTCGTCATTGATTGAATAGATACAGGTGCGTCTCCGCCGACCCTCACGTTGCCAATCATTATCTCTTTGGTTTTGCGCCTTTTCATTTTAAATGAATATAAAAAAGAATTCTATGGAAGTCAATTTTTAAAATAAAAAAGGCGCTGCCTTTTTGAAGCAGCGCCTTTAGATTTGAAAAAATCAGTTAAAGGATGATTAATGCTTTTTCTCTTCCTTTTTCTCCTCTTTCTTCATTTCCTTTTTTTCCTCTTTCTTTTCTTCTTTCTTCATTTCTTCTTTTTTTGCAGCAGCCTTCTTCTCCAGTGACTTGCAAAGCATCTTGCCTTCTTTTTCTACATGCTTGCATGTAACCTTGTCACCGACCATTACGCCTTCCATCATCTTTGCATCTGGCATTGTAACAGTAACATCGCCCTTCTTGCCTTTTACTGTTACTGTCATTGCCTTTGCATCAACTGCTGTTACCTCTCCGGTTGTCTGGGTAACCTTTTCAGGCGCTTTCTTCTCTTCCTTTGCTGGCTCTGCTGGTTTTGCCGGTTCTGCCTTTTTTGCCGGCTCTGCCATCTTCTTCTCTTCAGCGGCAAATGTTGCGCCTGCAAATACGAAACTTACTGCAACTGCTAAAAGGACCACAAGTATCTTTTTCATTTCTGTTTTACCCCCCTTAATAATAATTTCTATATTTTTACTTCTTTTCTTCCTTCATTGGCTCTTCTGCCTTTTTAACCTTTTTAGCCTTCTTTCCTTTCTTTGCAGGCTTCTTTGTCTCCTCTTTCATTGGCTCTGCCGCCTTCTTCTCTTCCTTCTTTACCTCCTCCTTCTTTGCAGGCTCTGCCATCTTCTTCTCTTCGGCAAATGTTGCGCCTGCAAATACAGCGCTAATCATCAATGCCAAAAGAATTACAATGAGCTTTTTCATTCTAGTCTTCACCTCCTTTCAAAATTAGATTTTTAGTTTTATAATTGCAGTAATTATGCCAATGCGCACAAATAAAAAACCATGACATATCAACATGTTATGGCTTTTAGGATAACACAACCACTTGGATTGTACACCTTTTGGTATATTGCCTGCACCTTTTGGGTTATTGATACTTGATTACACAGATTTTAAAAACGATTACGTTGATTCAAGCAAAAACTAATCTTTAATCTGTGTAATCTTCTTTTTAATCTTCATAATCAGACATCCTTTATGATGTCTTTTTTATGCCAAATTTATCAAGCCTGTATTGAAGGGTTCTGTAAGACATTCCGAGCAGGTTTGCCGCCTTTGCAATAATCCAATTGGACTTTCTCATTGCCTTTATTAAAATCTCTTTTTCAAATTCTTCAAATGAGATGCCTTCATTAGGTATTTCAAAATCTATCTTTCCTATTTGATAGGGTCTATTCTTTATCTCCATTGGCAAAACATCCACATCAATCTTTTGCCCCTCTGTTAAAAGCGCAGCCCTCTCAATTACCGCCTCCAGTTGTCGGACATTTCCGGGCCAGTTATAATTCATAAGAAGGTTCATTGCATTGTCAGAAATGCCTGTTATATCCTTTCCAGACATCCTGCCGTGCCTTTCAATAAAATGGCGCACAAATTCAGGAATATCCTCCACCCTTTCTCTTAACGGCGGCAGACACAGCGCAATTATATTTAACCTGTAAAAAAGGTCTTCCCTGAACCTGTTTTTTTTGATCTCATCTTCAAGATTTTTATTTGTCGCGGCAATTATCCTCACATCAACCTTTATGTCTTCTTTGCCCCCTAGCCTCCTTATCTCTTTTTCCTGTATAACACGGAGCAACTTCGCCTGAAGCCCCATGTCCATGTCGCCAATCTCGTCCAAAAAAAGTGTGCCTTCTGAAGCCAATTCCAACAGCCCGGACTTCCTTGCATATGCGCCTGTGAATGCGCCCCTTTCATAGCCAAAAAGTTCGCTCTCAAGCAGATTCTCAGGGATTGCAGCGCAGTTTATTGCCATAAAAGATTTATTTTTTCTAAATGAATTATGGTGTATTGCCTTTGCAATAAGTTCCTTTCCTGTCCCGCTCTCTCCGTAAATAAGAACAGTTGAATTGCTGGTTGAGACCTTTTTTGCAATCCTTACACACTCCCTCATCATGCTGCTTGCGCCTATGATGATATTATCAAGTTTAAATTTTTCGCCTAATTGTTCTTTTAGCAGGATATTTTCACGGAGCAAATTTGCCTTGTCAACAGCATTTTTTACAACAACAAGGAGTTCATCCCTGTCAAGCGGTTTTGTGAGATAGTTAAATGCGCCAAGTTTCATTGCCTCAACAGCAGAGCCTATTGTGCCATGGGCAGTCATTATGACAACAGTTGTGGACGGCGATTCTTTAATGACCTCTTTCATCAGTTGAATCCCGTCAATGCCCGGCATCTTTAAATCCGTAAGCATGCATTCAAAGGCATTTCTCTGCGCCGCTTTTATGGCATCTCTCCCATTGGGCGCTGTGACAATATCATAGCCCTCACCCTCAAGGATGGTCTTTAAGATATCCCTCTGCCCTTTTTCATCATCTACAACTAATATGCTTCCTTTTTTTGCAATCATATTTTATTTGCAGGCAGTTTAATTATTGCTGTAGCGCCTCTGCCGCATTCGCTCTTAATGTCAATATTTCCGCCATGTTTGTCTACTATCCGTTTTGTAATAGCAAGCCCAAGTCCTATGCCTGTCTCTTTTGTTGTAAAATACGGCTCATAGATTTTCTCTAGATTTTCATCAGGGATGCCTGCGCCATTGTCGCTGACCATGATTGAAATAAAACCATTGCGGCTTGATGTCTCTATATCTATTCTGCCGCTGTTTTCCGGCACTGCCTGAATAGAGTTCAATATAAGATTCATAACACAAGTCTTTATCTGCTGGACATCCACAGGCGCTAATAGTCCATCTGATAGTCTTTTTTCTATTGATATGCCCTGCTCAACCGCCTTTTGCCTCACAAGATTCAATATATCATCAATTACGCTGTTTATAGGGACTGTCTGAATTTTAAGTTTAAGCGGTTTGCCATAATCCAAAAAACTTATAATCATTGCATTCAGCCTTTGAACCTCCCCTTTTATATTGGCGACTGCATTTAAAAATTCCTGTTTTTTATTCTCATCATCAGGCGCAAATCTATCTGCAATATGGGCGATACTCAAATTTATAAAATTTAAAGGGTTCCTTACCTCATGTGCTATGCCTGATGCCAGATGACCAATCTTTGAGAGGTGTTCCGCCTCCTTTAGTTTTGCCTCAAGTTCCTTTGTCTCGCACAAACCCTTAACCATCTCATTAAAATTCTCTGTGAGTTTTCTTATCTCTTCGCCGCCTTTTACAGGAAGAGTAACTGTTAAATCGCCTGACGCTATCTTTTCAGCCGCTGACGCCAGATTGTTTATGGGCTTGGTATACCTTGCTGCAAGGAATATTGAGGCAATGATGCCTATAACAAATACAATGCCTGTTGCGATAAGCCTCTTAAAATTATTGTAGCGCATGAGTTTAGCAAAATCATCAAACTGCATTGCAATATGGACAAACCCGAACTGCTCATTGCCGACAACAACAGGAAGGAGTACGTCGTAATTCTTAAGCCCCCCTCTGAATCCCTTTGATATGCTCATAAATTCCTGAACATCAGTATATGTCTTGATTTTATCACCCTTTATTTCAATCTTCTTTCCCACCTGTCTGGGGTTTGAACTTGCAATAACCTCTTTATCATTGCTCAATATTGATACCTGTTTAATCCCCTTGCCTCTTACCATCTCCATATATTTTTTGAGGTTTGCATCATTTATCTCATCATCAGGGTTTGTCAACTGCTCTATGCTTATCTGAATCGCGGCAGAAAGTTCATCAGTATGCCTCTGCACCTGCCTTATGAGTTCCCTCTCAGCCCTTGAATAAATGACAAGCAGAATGCCCATTGAAATAACTGAAAGAGAAAACATTATCAGGATAAGTTTTGTTTTAAGCCCAAGTTTATCTATCCAGTAAAACAATTTAGCCCCCGTCTTTAATATCTTAAAAGAGAACGCGGGATAAGTCAATTTTAAGTTTTTCAAAACCCAAAAATAGACATTGATTTTTGGGGAAACCTGCAAGTTGCCTGCCAGACGAGGCAGAGGCCATTTTTGCGACGAGCCGTATATCACCAATACGGTGAGGAGCAAAAATGCGCCGATAACGAAGTATGGCAGGCAAATCACAGGTTTGTAAAATAGCGAGGTTTTTAATCGCTATTTTATGGTCAAAAAGAAGATTTTGTAACAGGCTGCGACATATGTTAATATCCTTCCCATGCAAATCATCACATCCCACATAAATGCTGACTTTGACACGCTTGCATCAATGCTTGCTGCAAAAAAACTTTATCCAGACGCCATTCTTGTATTCCCCGGTTCCCTTGAAAAAAATCTAAGGGATTTTTTTGAAAAACCAATATCCCGCATATTTGAAATTGAAAAAATAAAAAACATTGATTTAACAAAGATTGAAAGGCTCATTATTGTTGATGTGCGGCATAAAAAAGGCATTGGCAGATTTGCGGAGATTGTTGATAAACCCGGCATTGACATCCACATCTATGACCATCACCAAAAATCCCCTGATGATATTCATGGGTCTGCTGAATTTATACTTCCTTATGGCTCGACAACAACTATTCTAGTCCATCTGATAAAAGAAAAAAATATTGAAATAACACCTGATGAGGCAACGATTATGATGCTTGGCATATATGAAGATACAGGCTCTCTCACATTCATATCAACAACTGAAAAGGACTATGAGGCAGCGGCATTTCTTCTCTCAAAAGGCGCTAATCTAAATATCGTGTCTGACATGATTAAAACAGAACTCACAAAAGAACAGGTCTCTTTGCTAAATGACCTTCTTGAGTCTATGGCCGCTTATGTGATTGACGGGATTGAGGTTGTTATTGCAGAGGCGTCTTCAGACACATATATGGGTGATATTGCCGTTCTTGTCCACAGATTGAAGGACATAGAGAATATAAACTGTCTCTTTGTACTTGTGCAAATGGAGGACAGGATACACCTTATCGCAAGGAGCAGAATCAAAGAGGTTAATGTCGGCGAGATTGCCCGCGAACTCGGTGGAGGCGGACATCCAACAGCAGCGGCAGCGACATTAAAGGGCATGACGATTGTTCAGGCAAAGGAAGAGTTGACAGCGATATTAAAAAACAAGATTGCGCCAAAACATTTTGCAAAAGATATGATGTCCGCGCCTCCAATAACAATATCTTTTGATTCAACGTTTGGCAATGCAAGGGATTTGCTTGTGAGATACGGGATAAATGCCATGCCTGTTATGAAAGGAGAAACATTGACAGGCATTATCACACGGCAGGTCATTGAAAAGGCAGTCTATCACGGGCTTGAATATTTATCCGTATCAGAATATATGACAACAGATTTTAAAACCGTAGGGCCTGACGCTAGTTTTGAACAAGTTCAGGATGCAGTCATCGGTTATCATCAAAGACTTCTGCCAGTGGTTGAGGATAATAAACTCATCGGTGTTATAAGCAGGACAGACATCTTAAGGCTTTTGCATCAGGATATTAAAGAAAAACCATATGCTGAACAGGAATGGCATGCAAGGAAACATAAATTCCTTGCAAAACTCATGCAGGATAAACTGCCGGAAAAGGTCTTTAAGATTTTAAGGAATATTGGAAATACTGCTGATGATATGGGCTTTAAAGCATATGCTGTCGGCGGCTTTGTCCGCGATTTAATAATGCGCTGTGAAAATCTTGATATTGATATAGTAATAGAAGGCGACGGCATTAAATTCGCAAACGAATTTGTTTTAAAGTTTAAATGCAAGGTGAAAACACATGAAAGATTTAATACAGCAGTGATCGTGTTTCCAGACGGCTTTAAACTTGACATTGCAACAGCAAGGCTTGAATACTATGAAAAACCCGGCTCGCTTCCAACAGTTGAACTCTCATCAATAAAACTTGACCTTTACAGGAGAGACTTTACAATCAATACGCTTGCTATTGCATTGAATCCAAAAAACTTCGGCGAGTTAAAGGACTTCTTTGGCGCAGAAAGGGATATAAAGGAAAAGGCTGTCCGAGTTCTTCACAATTTAAGTTTTGTTGAAGACCCGACAAGGGTTTTCAGGGCAATCAGATTTGAGCAGAAGTTTGGATTCAAGATAAGCAAGCATACGCAAAACCTTATTAAAAATGCTGTAAAACTGGATATATTCCGAAGAATAAGCGGAAAAAGGGTGTTAGAGGAAATCAAGGCAATACTTGGAGAAGAAACCTATATCTCTGCGATAAAACGGATGAAGGAACTGGATATACTAAAATTCATACACCCTGATATAGTTATAGATAAACCAGCAGAAACGCTTCTGGAAAAAGGGGATGCGGTCATTTCGTGGCACCGCCTTTTGTATCTTGATGAGAAGATTGAAAAGTGGCTTGTAATATTCTTGCTATTAACAGATAAATTAAAAGATGAGGATTTTATTTCTCTATGTAAAAATATGGCGATTGAGGGAAGGCACAGGAGCAAGGTTGCTAATGCGAGACATGACGCTATAACAGCATTAAATAACATACAGGCGCAAAGGGATTTAAAGGGGAGCGAGGTCTATAAGATTTTAAAACCCCTGCCAATGGAAAACATCCTCTACATAATGGCAAAGGCAAGGATTGAAGATGTGAAAAAAACAATATCAAACTTCATAACACACCTCAAAGATTGCAAAACAATCCTTTCAGGTGAAGATTTAAAAAACATGGGCATAAAAGAAGGACCACGATATTCTGAAATATTCAACAAACTTCTGGAAAAGAGATTAGACAATGAAATCAAGACAAAAGAAGGAGAGGAGGCATTTGTAAGGGACTTGTTAAAAAAGGGGATTGGCTAGTGTAGCGTCCCTAACGCTTCTTTACAATGATTTATTTTATCAAGAATACTTTTAGCTGAAACTGTCCAGATAAATGGCTTGGGGAAATTGAGGGACATCAGGCTGTCCCAAAATGTAGGGGTTCAATTTATTGAACCCGATATATTGGGCTTGATGAATCAAGCCCCTACAATATCTTGGGGTAGAATTGATTTTCATGAGAATTTTGGGACAGCCTGACATCCCATATTTTCCAAGAACATCAGGTGGTTTTGCAACTCAAGGCTTTAGCCTTGAGAATATCGCAATACCTCTTTTCCATGTTTGAGTTATGATAAATATGGATGTCCCTCAATTTTTCCGTCTGAAAACCTTCATCCTTTGTCTTCATCACAACATCAAGGATAATCAAATCAGGGTTCTCTTCTTCAGCCTTTTTATACCCGCTTCCGCCGTCATATGCCGCAAGCACACGATAGCCCTTTGACTCAAGCACTATCTTCATTGCCTCAACAACATCAATATCATCGTCAATTAAAAGGATTTTTGGCATAATTTACCCTCTAAACAAAACATATTTTACCACAGATTTTGTATTTCTTATTACAAATTTTTCCTCTCCTCAAAGGGGAGAGGAAAAAAGTGAGGGGCAAGTTCATTTCCTACTCTTTTATAAAAGTAAACCAATCAGCGGTCTGAAAGTCAGTGTGGTCGCCTGTCCCTGAGTGCATTTATCAGGGAGTGGTGATGTTTTTTAGTATTTAAAATCAATGTTATCTATGTAGATTTCAGAATCTGAATAACCACCCAACCATATATCTGTAATTTCCTGAAACCCTGATAATAGATATATTTCTACATGAACCCATTTGTCGTATTTTACTTCATAGTAGCAATATCTGCTCTTCCATCCGTTGGCATTTGTCCAAGTCTTACATTCTATTCCCCAACTGGAGTGCACTATCCAAACCTCATCAGTCATCTTTGCCGACCTATCAGAAAGAGTTAAAAATATACAGGAAAAATCCCATATGCCTGTAAATTTAGCATAATAGTCAAAAGATACCTTTTTAGGTCCTTTCACAGATGTTTGCAAAGATAGGTACGAATCTAAATCCTTTAGAACTTTTGAGGTGTTGTCTCCAAATCCATCTACGACTTCAAGGATTCCGCCACTACTTCTAACCCATGAATGCTTGCCTGTAAGCCCTTTTTCCCAATCCTCCCATAGACCTTCTTCAACGCTCACCACCCTCCCAACCACTGCGCCCGTTTCACTACCCAGCGTCCCTTGAAAAACAAGTATGTATTTGCCTTTTTCTTTTATGTCAGTCGGCTCTGTGAATGCTACAGGGTCGCTTTTGTCATTTGCATTTATTGAACGCCCCCAACTTGTAAGGAGTTTACGGTTGTCAGTAGTATCATCATAATATAGATTAAATGTGCCAGTCATGTATTCGTTAGTTTCGTTTTTGATTACATACTGGCTTGAATTATTCGGGTCTTTTGTCATGTCAATCTTGCCACGGAAGAAGTAGTTTAAAAGACCTGCGGAGTAGCCAACTGCGCGGGGAAGGAGTTTTTGGGCGTAGTTATTGTAGACATTATCATCAAGAACAGAAATCTTGGAAAGGGTTGAACCAATCATCCATCTATAGTAATCAAGATAGTCAACTGCTGAAAGGAGATAGCCATTTCCCCCATTGGTCTCTCCACAGCAGTTTTTAAGGTAGTATTGCCTTTGATAGTTACCGCTGGGCGCTGTTCTTTCTGTAACAGTCGTTTGGGTAATATCAGGATATGGGAAACCACTTGCATTTATAGTATCCTCACTAAAGAAATTTGCGTTGGTATATTCGGATAAGCCAATAGTATTGCTGGCTGAAGGGTTTGTGCCATTGTATTGGTCTGTGTCAATAAATGAGGCAATGTTGGAGATTGTGCCGCCAAAGAATATTGAACTTGAAGCAGCGGTAGTTACTGCACCAGGATTGTTTTTTACCCACTTCTCATAATTATAAAACAAATGCCCATCATCCCTTGTATGCGCTGGAACTGATGCATCTTCTATTAGGTGCATCACCTGCCCAAGACCTCGGAAGGTCTCGGCAAAGTTTGTATCCCTCGTGGTTTTGTCCGTAGATATTAGTGCCTTTAGATAATAATCCCTCGCATCATACCATGAGTAATATCCGCCCGGGCTCTGGGTGTTTTTAGATAATAATGCCCATTTTGTAGAAGACTTGCCTGAAAGGATACTTGTTCCCCACAAACCAGTATACCCATTGTCTGCAATTGGATTGTGGAAGTGATTGACGGAACGGAGATAAGACATATACCAGTAGGGCTTGTCTTCGTATTCGCCGCCTTTTTTCAACCACCACCAAACATATTGAGAATTAACAGTTTCTCCTATACCTCCTTGAATCCCTAATTGGTTTTTCAAATACGAATCTAATGAAAAACCATTAAAGCTATTTTTAGCAATGTTTTCATTTATTATTTCATGAGTATCTGTTTCTAATGCATAACAGAAAGAGGTTAAACTGAATATTATAATACTTGCCAGTAGTAATAACTTTCTCTTTTTCATAAGTTCCTCCTCAAGTTTAAATAATGTTACTGTACTTCACCCAAACCAAATCTTTTATTTTCCTCATTAATTGCTTTATATAAAAGAGGTAAATCTTTTGAACTAACGTCTCCAGAAGGAAATGTTATCGCCTTCAACCTCTCCTCCCTCGTCTTTAATTTAAGGAGTTCAACAATGCCAAAGGTGACTTTGATTTTCTTAGATGTCTTATAATCCCACCCTATCTCTCCTTCGGTTCCGATTTTGCTAGAGAAAAATTCTTCTATTGCTGGCAAGGATAGCTCCATTGGAGGAGTTATTCTATAATTAGGAAAACTCCCGTATCCTGGTTTAAAGATAATGAAGTCGGCCGTATCCTCTGATGACAAAGGCTGTATCATTGTCGTATATGATGAAATATAAAACTCACCATTCTTATCTGTTAAGGTCTCCCTAACATTTATAATAGAACTATAAGCCTCTGGTGGAAGATGGGTCGTCTTTGAATATGTTACCACCACCACAGCCCCTTCTATCGGCTCTTTTGTCTCACCATCTATGACCTTGCCTTTAAATTCAGGCTTGTGGTAGATAAGCCATGCGTGAGAGGGGGCTACAGTTCCAAGAAAAAATAAAGTAACCATCAGAAAACTTAAACCCATCTTTATCCCTCACAAATAAAAGATGGAATGAATATGTTGTGCCGTCTCTTGTTGTTATGATTTCATATTCAGCCCTGTCATCTTCAACCTTTACTAGATTTATCTGCCCCATGTCATTGGCAATGGTATTTAAGATTGGTTTTAAGGCTGTAAATTGTTCCTTGTATGTCTTTTGAGAGCCTTCCTCAAAATAGTTAATGGCATTATCAATATCCTCTGAACTTAACTTATCCTTCATCCCATCCCACTTCCCTTTAAGCAAGACATCCATCTCCTCTTTTGAAAGGACATTTACAATTGCAGTCTCTGTATAGGTATTTCCTTTTGTGTCTGTGATTGTTACCTTTGGAAAATATAGTCCTGTTTGTTGATACTGTCCCTGCACCTTTGAATCTGTGCCTGTATATTCTGGTGTTCCGTCTCCGTTTATGTCCCATTCATATTTTGATATTGGATTTTGTATATTTGCCTCTGCTTCAAAGGTTACATTTAATGTCTGCTGTTATGGTATTTGTGCCTTGTTGAAGGGGGATTATACCTGCAAAGCCTGTCTTCTGAACCTGTGCAAGACTCTGCACCTCTCCATTTGTTCCAGAGGATTTCAGTATTATCCCTGTTTCGCCAAAGGCATTGTAGAGTTCTCCTTTGATTATTGTCTTTGATTTGTTGATTGTGCTTCCGCTTGCTGGTGAGGTGATTTTTACATTCAGGCATCCTGTTTTGCAGTGTATGCTTATTTTTATAAATCCATTTGGCCCGCTTGCTAGTTTTATATTTAGGGTATTTTCTTTTTGAAGGGTTATTGTTCTTTCTATTCTGCTGACATTCTGATTAAGGTCTTTTTCTTGGATTATTTCTGTAGAGTTTAGTTTTATTGAACCTGAACTTATCCTGTCTTTTCCTGTTTCTCCGTTTTCTAGGACAAGATTGTATGTTGCCCCTGTATTGCAGGCTTGAAATGTGTCTATGTATGTATTTGGCGGGCCTGTTGTTCTTATGTGTTTTTGGGGACCGAAGAGGGGCTGAGGACTTGCGTGAGAAGGGGGGGGAAAGATAAAAACAAGGCTAAAGGCAACAACTAAAATAAAAATTCTTTTTGCCATAGGCACCTCCGTTTTTAAAAACTTGATATAAGTCTAGCAGGGTTATGGGGATTGTCAATTTTAATAAATTTTCCCTTTCTTAAATAAGCATTTTTCAGCTTACAAACGCAAGAAATGGTTTTAGACAAGGCGGACAACGAGGAAAACCGCAGGCATACTTTTATAGTATGTTGAGGATTTTCCGAGGAGTCCAACACAGTATAAAGACATTTATTGCGTTTGTATTAATCTATTCCTCAAACTCAACATCCATTATGTGCGATGAACAAGAAATACACGGGTCATATGCCCTGACAAGCGTCTCAACATCCTTTGTGATTTCTTCCTTTGTCTTATTCAAGATTGTCGGCACAAAACCGCGCATATCATCTTCTATCATATTTAGGTTTTGCGCAGTCGGGATAATGCAGTTTGCATCAGTTACAATGCCGTTTTTATCAATTGTGTATTCGTGGAATAATATGCCCCTCGGCGCCTCAACAATGCCGACACCTGTGCCGTATTTTTTAGGCTTTTTAAGTTCCTCATTCTTCAAACCATCTGACAACAGTTTGTCTATAATCTTTATCGCATCCTCTGTAGAGTGATAGACTTCAACAAGTTGCGCATGATTATTCATAAATGGATTATAAGGCTGGGCTGTCAACCCAATATCCTTTGCAATATTTCTTGCCCTCTTTGACATTTGCTTAAAATTATTATTAACCCTTGCAAGGCTACCGACCATATAAATGCCCTTCCTGCTTTCAGCATGTTTTGCAGTTGAATAAGGCACAATGCTTTCCTTTATGATTTTCTTATAATCCTTTGGTTTTCCAGAATATTTTTTGCTTGAAACAATATCGCCGCTATAAAGGGCATATCCACCGTCTTCCTTTAAGGATATATATTCCCTCTTTTTTGAGAATTGCGGAACTTTGAATGATTTGAATAATTCCAATGTGGCGTCAAGGTCTTCAAATGAATCTTCAAGCCTCTTTTTTAATGCCTTGAGTTCAGAAACCTTTGGCAGGTGCGCAACGCCGCCGGGGAAAAGCGATATTGGATGAATGTGCCTGCCTGCAACAACAGCGCATATATCGTTTGCAAGTTTTTTTAATCTCAAACCCCTTTTTACAATATCAGGATTTTTTGCCGCAAGAGGGACAACACTGCCAACGCCAAAAAAATCAGGCAGGACAAGAAAATATAAATGAAGGATGTGGCTTTGAATGATTTCGCCGTGAAATGCTAGTTTTCTTAAAAGTTCCGCCTGTTTTGTAATCTGAATACCCATTGCAGATTCAATCGCCCTTAATGATGCAGATGTATGGCTGACTGCGCATATGCCGCATATCCTTGACATTATGTGCTGAACCTCGTCATATTTTCTGCCTCTTACCATTGCCTCATAAAATCTAGGGGATTCAACGATTTCAAGACGAAGTTCCTTTATCCTGCCATTTTTTATGTCAATGACAATATTGCCGTGTCCTTCTACGCGGGTTATATGTTCAACATTTATCTTGATGTCTTTTTTCACCTAACTGCCTCCCTGTTTGCCTGTAACATTTAGTTTAGCGGATTTATCGGCGTTTTTAAACTTGTCCCTGCAATCTTTAAGCAGGGATGCGCCCAATAAATTGGGCAACTACACCTTGCCTCCGTATTTATGCCAACTGCCATAAAGATCAAAACTCCTCAAAACACCGTCAACTGTAAGTCCATACCTTTTTAATGTCTCTTCATGCGCCTCATTATTAGGATTATCAACCAACCCCCTGCAGCCCCAGCACACACAGCCGTATGTAACGCATATCGCATCGCAGCCTGCCCTTGTAACAGGTCCAACGCAGGTCTTGCCTTTTTCAAAGACACAGATATTCCCTGCCATTTTGCAGTCAACGCATACAGGGTGATTTGGAATCTCTGGCTTCTTGCCTAAAAGAAGCGATTTGACAACATTTAAAAACTCTTGTTTCGGTATTGGACAACCATAGATATAATAATCAACAGGAATTACAGCATCAATTGGTCTAGCAGGTATTGTGTCAAAGTATTTGTAATATTTGGACTTTTCACCATACACAATCTTTTTAACATCTTCCATTGGAAACCTGTTTTTAAGGCAATTTAGACCGCCTGTAGAAGAGCATGCACCAAGCGCAACAATAATCTTTGCCTTCTCTCTTATCTTTTTAATATCTTCAATCTCATGGGGTCTTGATATGCTTCCCTCAACAAATGCTATGTCATAGTCATCCCTTTTCTCATCAATCGCCTCTCTAAAATTCACAATATCAACAAGGGAGAGTATGTCAACAAGTTCATCCTCACATGAAAGAACCTGCAATTGACAACCTTCACAGCATGTGAATGAAAAGAATGCGACCTTTGGTTTTTGTTTGGGGGTCATGGGTTATTATTTATATTTCTTTTTCTTTGAAAATTCTTTTACAACTTTTTCAGCCGATTTTAATGAAATTGCAGAATCTATGCATAAGTAAGCATAAACTAGCCCACTAAAAATAATCAGTGCCAATATGGCTATCCCTTGAAACCCTTGAATAGTAACTATTTTGTATGTCATCATTAACATAAAAATACTAATATAAAAAAATATAATATATCCAATCATAAATATCCAATATCGTATCTTACGGTAACGTGGTTTGCTGAATTTATTTTTAAACTCGACTTTTTTAGTTTTAGATGAATATTGAAGGTACCTTTCTCCTTGTAAAAAACTCCCGAGTAGAAAAGTTGGTTTATTAGTGTCTAGTAGGCATTTTATCGTTTCATCATTAATACGTCTTCCAAATCTATAAAGAAATATCTGTTCAAGTATAAAAGGAGTGTTTCGATTAGTCTCATTTGTCAATTTATCTATAAGAAAGTTTATCTTTTCCTTTGATACTGTTTCACGGTCTTGCATCTTTTTTTTAATAAGACTATATATAAAAACAAACGATAAAATAATCGCTGCAACAAAACTTGGAAGATTTAGTACTTCTACAATCTTTACAATAAATTCATTCATTGCAATCACCTCGATGTTTGAAGATATAATATCCTATGTTCACGCTCAAAAATCACACAGATGCTAAGCGTTGTAGTTTGCCGATTTATCGGCGCTTTTAAATACGCTCAATAAATTGAGCAACTACAAGTATGTTGAACGCAGAAGCCGCAGCGACAATAACGCAGATGGTTTTTTTCAGCGTGAACATCATATCGCCTCTCTCAAATGCCGTATCTCGCTCAATCTAAACACAGGCCCTTCCTGACAAACATAAACACTGTTTATCTGGCAGTGTCCGCATTTTCCAAGTCCGCACTTCATCCTTCTTTCAAGGGATAAAAAGATTTCATGTCCTGCAATCCTTTTCTCGCCGAGTCCCATAATAACATACTTATACATAACAGGCGGCCCAACAATGACCGCAACTGTCTTTGCCTCGTCTAATTTTAGTTCAGGCAGATATGTCGTAACAACGCCTGTATGCCCTTCCCATTCA
This sequence comes from Deltaproteobacteria bacterium, assembly GCA_016234925.1. Lineage (GTDB taxonomy): Bacteria > Desulfobacterota > GWC2-55-46 > UBA9637 > GWC2-42-11 > JACRNI01. The sequence continues at coordinate 22,726 of JACRNI010000031.1, forward strand.
GGGTGCGGTTTGTCAACCGTAATCCTTAAATCAAAATCCTGCGCCCTAGCCCATTCATTCAGTTCATCCTTAAATAGTATCTCTTCAGGCGCCTTGACCCCATACAAGAGAATTATCCTTCCATACGACTGCCTTTTCATAAGCACAGTCTTTATAAGAGAACGCATTGGAACAAGCCCTATGCCGCCTGCAATAAAAAGGATGTCTTTTGATTCCATCTCTTCAACAGGAAACGGCTTGCCATATGGTCCCCTTATCCCGATTTTGGCGCCCTTTGGCAGGGTATGCAGGACATTTGTAAGATTTCCAACCGCCCTTACGCAGATTTCAAATTCGTTTTTTCTGTCAGGCGGTGATGACACAGAAATAGGAGCCTCGCCAATGCCGAGTATTGAAAGCATTACAAATTGTCCGGGCTTATGCCCAAGCGTCTTCCCGTCTTCAAGCACAATCCTGTAAAGCCTTTCCTTTTCAGTAAGCCTTGTAATCCTGTCAATCCTTGCAGGTCTTGATAAGTATGCTGACTGCATATTAGCGGCTTCCGCCATCTTCCCTTTCCTTTATAATCTCATTTGTTACTTCAGAGATGTTTATATTAACAAGGCATGTCCTGCTGCACCTGCCGCAGCCCACACAGAAAAGCCCTCCGAATTTATCAACCTGAAACTGAAATTTCCTGTTAAATCTGTGTCTTAATCTTTCTGCCCTTGTCTTTCTAAAATTATGTCCGCCTGCAACCTTTGCAAAATCCTCCAAAAGACATCCGTCCCAAACACGATACCTTTCGCCTTCCTTTAGATTAACAGACACATCATCCTTCACATCAAAACAGTAACATGTCGGACACACAAGATTGCATGAGCCGCATCCATAGCAAATCTTCCCGATCTTTTCCCAAACCGGGCTATTATAAGCGCCTGCATATATCAGAGGCAAGGTTGATGCCTCGGCATTAAGTTTTGCAGTAAATAAACCTTCTTTTTTCGTTTGCAATTCAGCAAGTTTTGAGATTTCTTTAAGAGTCGCCTTTCGGGTCTTTGCATGTTTGAAAAGCAATTCCTTGCCTTTTTCAGTCCCTATCCTTACAAGAAAACCTGCGCCGATCTCGTGCAGAAAAAGGTCAAAACCATTGTCAACTGTCAT
>JACRNI010000032.1 GCA_016234925.1 Deltaproteobacteria bacterium
AAAGCCGCCTCATTGCCTGACCTTATTATTATTGACGGAGGCAAGGGACAGTTAAATATCTGCCTAAAGGTTCTTGATGAACTTAGCATAAAGGATATTGATGTTATTGCCATTGCAAAGGATAAAATCGGCGCAACTGGCGAAAAGATTTATCTGCCTAATGTTAAAGACCCTGTTGTATTGAAAAGAGGTTCAGATATTGATTTATTTTTGAGGAAAATCAGAGATGAGGTTCACAGATTTGCAATAAAATACCATAAAAAACTGAGAAAAAAGGGGATAGTATCTGTTCTGGAAGAGACTAAAGGCATTGGTAAAAAAAAGGCAAAAAATTTGCTTGTGCATTTTGGCAGCATTGATAAAATAAAAGAGGCAAGCATAGAAGAGATTTTAAAGGTAAAGGGCATGACAATGCAAGTTGCCGATAAAATAAAAGAGACATTGGGTTCTTAAAGGAATAAAATAACCAATGACCAAGCACCAAATCCCAAATAATGATCAAAATTCCAATGACCGAATGACCCGTTTTGGTAATTGGTAATTTGATTATTGGAATTTATTTGGAATTTGGCTATTGTGATTTGAAAAATTTATATTTTGCATGAAAAACTCTACTATTTATCTAAACGGCTCATTTCTCCCTGCATCAAAGGCAAACATCAACGTATTTGACAGGGGGCTTTTATACGGCGATGGGCTTTTTGAAACAATGAGGGCATATAAAGGAAAAGTCTTTGCTTTAGAAGAACATCTTAAGAGGATGGCTCATGGCGCAAAGGTTTTAAAAATACCCTTTATGAACAATACTAATAAATGGCAGCAGATAATAAATAAACTTTTAAAACTTAACAATCTGCGGGACAAAGACAGTTACATCAGAATAACTTTAACAAGGGGGATTGATTTTCACGGTCTTCTGCCAAAAAATAATATTAAACCAACAATCATAGTTGCTGCAAAACCAATTTCAGCAATCGTAAAAAAAAGACAGCGCACAGGCATCAGGGCAATAACTATAAATTTCTCCAAAGCATCATCTCAAACATCATCAATTAAGTCGCTGAATTTCATAGATAATGTTATCGGCATTATGATGGCAAAAGACATGGAGGCAGATGAGGCAATATTTACAAGTCCATCAGGAGAAATACTTGAAGGGACAATATCAAACATATTTATTGTAAAAAATAATCATATAAAAACTCCTTCTATAAAATCAGGGATCCTGCCGGGAATAACAAGACAGTTTGTAATAAATCTGGCAAAAAAGATGGGGTTAAAGATTGGCGAATCGCCGATTAAAAAAATAGATATATTAAATTCAGACGAGGCATTTATAACAAATTCAATAATGGAGATAACGCCTTTAATAATGGTTGACAAAAAAATAATAGGCAATGGAATGCCGGGTAAAATTACCAGAAATATACATAAGGCATATAAAAATCTTGCAGAGGCATCAGTCCATATTTATAATTGACACCAAAGCGCTGCCTTGTTATTCTAATCCCCATGCACAATATAATGAACAGCATACCAATAGTATCTTTTGTCGGAAAATCAGGAAGCGGCAAGACAACGGTTCTTGAAAAGGTTATAACACGTCTTGTTAAAAAGGGATACAGGGTCGGCATAATAAAACATGATGCGCACGGGTTTGAGATTGACCATGAAGGAAAGGACAGCTGGCGGCATAAAATGGCTGGAGCAAAGGTAGTTGTGCTTTCATCCCCTAAAAAGGTTGCTTTAGTAAAGGATGTTAAAGAGGAGATGACAGTTGATGCGTTAAAATTTAATTTTTTAAATAATAATCTTGATATAATTATAACAGAGGGCTACAAAAAGGCAAAAAATCCAAAGATAGAGGTGATAAGGCAAAAGGCAGAATCGGTATGTAAAGGCGATAAATATTTGATTGCCTATGCAAGCGATATAAAACTTAAAACCAAACTCCCATGCCTTGATATAAACAATGCAAAGTCTATTGCCAATTTTATAGAAAAGAAATTTTTGAAAAACAAACTAGAGCAAAAGGTTCATCTGATGGTAAATGGCAAGGATGTATCGCTAAAACCTTTTATTGCGAAACTTTTAATAGAGGCGGTTTCCGGCATGATAAGGTCATTAAAAGACTGCGAAACTGCAAACGAGATAGACATAAGGATAAGAGAATAATATAGGATTGAAGATTGCAGATTGCAAAATGAAAATTGCAAAATCAAGATGGTATAAATAATGTTTTTATTTTTCAATTTAAAATTTGCACTTTGCATTTTACAATGGAGCGAAGCGACATGACAGGCATTATACTTGCCGGCGGCAAAAGTTCTAGAATGGGCTTTAACAAGGCATTGATTGAGGTAAATGGCTTAAAGATAATTGAAAGGACTGTAAACCTATTCAAAGAAATTTTTGATGAAATAATAATTATCACAAACACCCCTCTTGAATATGAGCGGTTTGATGTAAAAATAGCAACTGATTTAATCAAAGATGCAGGCGCCCTTGGCGGGATATACACAGGTATTTTTCACGCACATTCTAATCATTCGTTTGTTGCTGCATGCGACATGCCCTTTCTTGATAAAGACATTATCCTTAAAATGCTTAATATTGCTGTTGATAGCGACGCAATCGTGCCTTTTGCAAATGATAAATTCCATCCTCTCCATGCAGTGTATTCCAAAAACTGTTTAAAACCAATGGAAGAGGCGATAAAAAACAACGATTTGCGCATAAACAATCTCTTTCAAAAGATACGGATAAAAAAGGTTGAGGACATATTTATAAAAGAATCCGCCTTGCGTTCTCTCTGCAATGTCAATACAACAGAAGACCTGAATGAGATAACCAAACATCCTGCCACCGCATGAAAAAGAAAAATAATCTAAATAAACTTACAAAGATTATGGAAAGGCTCAGGTCTAAAGACGGCTGCCCATGGGACAGGGAGCAGACCATTCAAAGCATTGTGCCGTTTATTATTGAAGAGGCATATGAGGTAATAGAGGCAATTGACCTGTCCCAGCAGGCAACAAGCAGGGATGAAAAATCCTACGCCTTATTAAAGGAAGAACTTGGGGATTTGCTGCATCAGATTATATTTATCTGCCAACTGGCTAAAGAAAAAGGGAAATTTGATATTGGGGATGTAATAAATTCCAGCATAGAAAAGATGATCAGAAGACATCCTCATGTGTTCGGCAAGGAAAAAGCAATGACTCCAAAAGAGGCATTAAAAAAATGGGAAGGGATGAAAAAACAGGAAGGCAAGGCAAAAAAGGGGTTTCTTTCAGATGTGCCGCATCTGCCGGCTCTTTTAAGGGCTCACAAGGTAAGCGAGAAGGCTGCAAGGATTGGATTTGACTGGCAGGACATAGGACAGGTATTTAAAAAGGTTGAAGAAGAGATTTTAGAATTTAAATCTGCGCTTAAAAAGGGCAGCGTAAAGGAAATGGAGGAAGAACTTGGGGACATCTTATTCACTATTGTAAATGTCGCAAGGTTTATTGAAATAAATCCTGAAGATGCCTTAAGAAAAACAGTGGGCAAGTTTATAACAAGGATTCATTTCATAGAAAAAAACTTATTAAAACAAGGGAAAGACATTGGCAGTTCTTCACTGGATGAGATGGAAAAACTCTGGCAGGCATCTAAAGGCATTAAATAGAGCGTCATAACTTCGCATACCTACGTTGCTCCTCAGCTCGTCATTGCGGCGTATGCTGAAAATACGCCTCACTCCTCGCTTTCGTCGCGCCTTGGTCTGCTTTGTTCTGACGCTCTATATGCGCATTTATTTATGTCGCTGTATATAAATCTAGAAAAAAATAATAAATTCAATATGTTGTATTGATTTTCCAAAAAGGCTGTGGATAAGTTGTGATTAAAGATATAGATAAAAAATTTCAAGACAGAAAGACAAACAAAATCTCCTGATTGCCTATTTTTTAATCATATAATTTCCAATAATATTAGAATGTTATGCCTATTTCTCAAAATATATGTTTTATGGCATCCGCGTCAATTTTCAAAGATTTTATACCCTAATCAAACCTTGATTTTGCGCTGTTTAAAACACCTGCCTTATTTGAGATACTGCATATAAACGGTTTGCTGGCTTGTGTGCTTTAAAAAACCATTTAACAAGGATTTGCCGAACTCTATGTCTATAAATCCAATTATAAAGCGCCTTTCAGAAGTTCACCCTTTCAATCACGCGAAAACACTATTCCAGCAGTTTTCTAACAGGATAGACCCTTTGTTTAATTATGTTTGCAAAGAACCCCATCTCAGGACTCTTGAAAATATGGGCTCCAAAGGCAAAGGTTAAAATCCCGATTACGACAGCGCCGGACAATATTAAAAACTTTTCTAAAAATAGACCATGTGTTGTCCATACTGTTAACAGCGAAAACATATAAACAACAATGCCCATAATTAAGGATGCAGAACCCACCTTAATGCTTGACAAAATTATATTCCTTGCGTCAATCCTGCCCAATCTTTTCCTCAAGATTATAAAAAGCAGCATAAAGTTCAACATTGATGCAAGTGTTGTTGCAAGGGCAAGGCCGCCATGCAAAAGAGGCTTCATAAGTATCAGAGCCGTTATTACATTAAAAATAAGCGAGATTACAGCAACAAGGACAGGCGTCAATGTGTCTTTTAAAGAATAAAATGCAGATGCAATAATCCTTGTCCCTGCAAAAAATGCGAGTCCAATAGCATAAAAGTAAAGGGCAAATACTGTGCCATAGGCAGCGTCTTGTGAAAATTCACCCCTTTGAAAAAGCATAGTAACTATAGGAAGTCCAAGGACAATAAGCCCGACAGTCGCAGGTATTGATATAAACATTACAAGCCTTATTGCAAATGACAGGGATTGTTTGAAATTCTGCCAGTCTTTTTTTGCAGCATATTCAGAAAAAGAAGGCAAAACCGCTGTGGCAACCGCTATGCCGAATATGCCGAGCGGAAACTCCATGATTCTGTCAGCATAATAAAGATATGAAATACTTCCCTCTGGCAATGTAGAGGCAAATCTTGTTGTTATAAATATGCTTATCTGATAAACAGCAACGCCGACTGTTGAAGGAATCATTAAAAAGAGTATCTTTTTTATCGCAGGGTTTGAAAAATCAAAACTCAGATGAGGAAGCATGTCAAATTTTTTAAGATACGGCGTTTGATATGCAATCTGCAAAAAACCGCCTAGCACAACGCCGATTGCAAGCGCATAAATCGGCTCTGTCATATAACTTGCAAGAAAGACAGCGCAGAATATTATTGATATGTTAAAAAACACAGGCGAAAATGCCGGGGCTGCAAAATGTTTTAATGAGTTAAGCACGCCCATTGCAAGCGCGGCAAGGCTTATGAATAATAAAAACGGAAACATCCTCTGCGCAAGGGAGACTGTTAATGATAATTTATCAGGCGTATCTGCAAATCCGGGCGAGATTACATCAACAATCCATCCGGAAAATACTATGCCTAGTATGGTAAGAATAACAAGGATGATTGAAAATAAGGTGAATGCAGTTGATACGAGTTTTTTTGCGCCCTCTTTTGAACCCTTTGCAAGTTCATCTGTAAATACAGGTATGAATGCAACTGTCAAAGCGCCTTCGCCGACAAGCCTGCGGAGAAGGTTTGGAATCCTGTATGCGACAAAGAACGCATCCGCTGCCATGCCTGCTCCGAATATATATGCTGTAACAGCATCCCTTACAAAGCCCAAAATCCTGCTTAAAAGTGTTGCAGAACCGACTATTGACGCTGCCTTTGCAATCTTTTTTTCTTCAGTCATATTATTTTAGTTATTATTACCGATTTTATTCTTAACCTGCATCACAAGGTCTCTATATTCTTCAGGCGCAATCTTTATAAATTTCCTGTAATGAACCATTGCCTCATCATGCTTATCAATCTTTTCAAGCGCAATCGCCATATTATAGTGCGCCTCTGCATTCATTGGGTTTGTATATAGCGCCTTGCTATATTCCAGTATTGCGCTATAAGAATCTCCCCTCATCAGATATACATTTCCTAGATTATCATGCGCCCATGAATGAAGCGGGTCTATATCAATCGTCCTCTTCCATTCCAGCATCGCCTCATCAAATCTCCCGGCGCCCTTGAATGCAAGCCCAAGGTTATAATGCCCCCGCGCCTTGTAAGGACTCTTTTTTACAACATCTCCCCACAGACCGATAACATTATTCCAGATTGCATTTCTCTGAAATGCAGCAAAAGATAGTGTGATTAAATAGGCAATAAATATCAAAAAGATTATCTTTTTCACAGTCTTAAATATAGAAAAGGGGACTATCGTCCCCTTTTTATTAACACAAATTCTTATAACAATGAATAACTTATTTTATCAAAATCCCTGCATACCCGACAACATGATTGTAATCTCCGCTTGTATCCCCTGATGTCGCATAGTCTATTAGTTTCCCGCCAACTGCCCCCAGTTCCTTTGCAGCAGCAATTGCGACTGCGGCAGGTATGACGCCGCACATGCTAATATCTTCTTTTGAAACAGTTTTTAAAAGCCCTTCATAATCAAGCGCTAAAATCTTATCAATAGCCTTTCTATCCTTTTTCTTTGTAATTTCATGCGATTCATAATGATTCATATCAGAACTGACAACGAGCAAGACCTCTCCTTCATATTCTTTTACAACCCTTGCAATCGCCTTTCCAATCTCTAGGCAGCCTTTTAAATCAAGGCGCATTATTGTTATTGGCACAATTGACGCCTTTGGATTAAAGTGATGGATAAAGGGCAGTTGAACCTCAAGGCAGTGTTCTCTTAAATGCGCAGCCGGGTCATCAATAAAATAATCAGACTCTTCAATTAAGAGATGACTAATCTCTGCATTTACCGTTAATTTTCCAAATGGCATGTCCCATTCTCCGCCTGTAAAAATGGAAACAGGCTCGCCAAGCCCTGTATGGTTCGGACCCAAAAGTATTATATTGTCAGGTATCCTTGCATTTGAATAAACAGAGCCTGCAACCTTGCCTGAATAGATATACCCTGCATGAGGCGCAATAATAGCAATGGCATCCAATTTTTTAGCGGTTTTATCCACCATGTTGCAAATTGTTTTTTCAAGGGTTTCAGCATCGCCCGGATAGAACTGGTATGCAACTGCAGGCTTTCTAATCATTGCCATTTTTGCCTCCTAGAGTTAGAAGAATGACATATATTGATATTTTTAGGAATAATTCTACCAGAGGTTTTGAATTATGTCTACCTCAACCTTTTCACCTTGTTTAATCTGCAAGATTTCAGAGGCGCTGTCTGCATAACATGCAATCTCCAGATTGCCTGAACTTCCGATAACAGCAATAGGCAAGCCCTTTTTCCCATCAACATAGGTTTTTGAGATGCCTTTTATCCTTATCCTTTTTATAATAATCAGGTTTCCGAATGAATCTATATAAATAACCTCTCCAATAATTGAACCCCTTTTCTTTATCGGCTCTGGCATATCTATTAATTGCGGTCTTGTATTTAGAGGCTTGCCAAAAGAATCAGGCTTCTTGCCAAGGCTTAAATGTGCTGCAACAGGGGCAAATATGTCCCTCCCGTGAAATGTGCTGCTCACATCTTTTAAAAAATATTTCTTGTTAGTTAGATGCACAGCCTTTTTTATCCTTTCTTTTTTTAGTGCAAGGCTGAACAATCCATTGTCAGGGCCTATGAAAAAATATCGGTCTGTCTCAATCAAGATTGGTTTTCTCTTGCTTCCAACACCCGGGTCAACAATCCCAATGTGAATAGTCCCTTTTGGGAAGTATTTATAAGCCTCGGAAATAACAATTGCGCCTTCAAATATATTCTGATGAGAGACAAGGTGGGTTATATCCAAGATTTTTGCGTCAGGATTTATTGAAAGGATAACACCTTTCATTATCCCTGCATACGAGTCCTTAATGCCAAAATCTGTTGCAAGGGTGATTATTTGTTTCATTATTTTACATCCCCGCCTGTCCCCTTTTTGCGGTGCAGGTCAGCAAGATTAAGATATAATTCATAATTATCAGGATTTAATCTTAACGCAATCTCATATTCTTTTACAGCATCATCTATAAACCCTTTTTCATAGTAAGCAAGCCCTAGATTGGCATGGGCATTTGCGCTGTCGGGCTTAATCCGTAATGCTGTTTGAAATTCCTTGACAGCCTCGTCAAGCATATTTTTTTTATAATAGGCAAGTCCGAGATTATTGTGAGGCTTATCATTATTCGGCTGCAAATCTATTGCAATCTTGAGTTCCTTTATTGCCTCATCCAAGAGTCCTTTTTCCTGATATAATATCCCTAGATTATTATGCGCCTTTGCATGTTCAGGTCTTAATCTTACAGCAATCAAAAATTCACTCAGGGCATTATCAACTAGTTTAGCCCTTAGATAAACTAATCCAAGTTCATTGTGAACCCTTGCCTTTTCAGGGGATTTTCTAATTGCATCATTCCAAAGGATTATGTCTGTATGCCAGATGGCATTTCTAGTATATGTAAAAATTGAAAGAGATATTAAAAAAGCAAAAGCAAAAAAAATAAATTTATAAGGCATTGGATTATTTTACATCCCCGCCGACAACTATCTCGGGTATACGGAGCGTCGGCTGGGCATCTGAAACAGGAACGCCCTGTGCGTCTTTTCCGCAAGTTCCTATGCCGAAACCAAAATCACTGCCGAGCATGTCAATGTCCTTCAAGACCTTTGGGCCGTTTCCTGTCAAAGTTGCGCCTCTTACTGGTTCGGAAACCTTTCCCTTTTCTATGAGATAGCCCTCTGTAACCTCAAATACAAAATCTCCGTTCACAGTATTCACCTGTCCGCCGCCCATCTTTTTTACAAAAAGCCCTTTTTCAATGGATGCAATTATTTCCTGCGGATTTGTCTTGCCAGAGGCGATGTATGTATTTGTCATTCTTGGTATTGGTCTGTGATGATATGATTCCCTTCTGCCGTTTCCTGTTGATTTCTTTTTGTCCTTCATTGCAGAAAGCCTGTCATACATATAATTTTTAAGGATGCCGTCCTGAACAAGCACAGTCTTTTGCGCCTTTGCGCCTTCATCATCAAAAAAATATGAGCCCCTTTTATTTGGAATAGTTGCATCATCTATTACAGTTATAAGCGGTGATGCAACCTGTTCTCCAATCTTATTTGAATAAACTGAAAGACCCTGCTGCGCCAGATCAGCCTCAAGCCCGTGTCCGATTGCCTCATGTATCATTGTGCCGCCTGCATCGCTTGACAAAACAACAGGCATCCTGCCGCCCGGCGCCCTCCTTGCCCTTAACATTAGTATTGCCCTTTTTGCAGCAGCCTCTGCAATAATTTCAGGAGGTGTCTCCTCAAATATTTCTATGCCAAGACATCCGCCTATTGGCTCATAGCCGGTTTGCAGAACATCTCCTTCCATTGCAACAACATTCACAGCAAACAATATGCTTGTCCTTTTATCCTCAACCCATTGGCCATCGCTATTTATAATCGCCATATTTCTAGCGCCGTCGCCATAAATAACCCTTACCTGCTTAACCCTTTTATCCATTGACCTTGCAATTTTATTTGCCCTATTGACAATCTCAACCTTTTCTAAAAGGGGAAATTTATCAGGCTTTTTCTTTATGAAAAAACCTTCGGATATATTTTTATCAATAAGCGCAATATCCCTATTGGTTTCCTGCTTTTTTACAGCCTGACTTACAGTTTCAGCAAGGTTCAAAAGCCCTTTTTGCGAAAGGTCGTTCGTATATGCATATGCAGTTTTGTAATCAAATATAACCCTTATGCCGCAGCCAATGTCCCTGCCTGTTATGACCTTCTCAATCCTGTCCTCCTCGCAGATGATTGAGGTGTTTACAGTCTCCTCAAAATATATATCAGCAAAGTCGCCGCCTTGTTTAACAGCAGTTTTTAAGATTGCAAATGGGTCAATGCCTTTGAGTAGTTTCATTTCTCATACCTCGCATTACAGTGTTTTTAGTTATTTAACATACATTCAAAAAAAGTTAAATCCAAATTTTATTTAATAAATTTTATTAAAGTTTTCCCAAAAACTGCCGAAAAAAACATCATGAAGATTGAAGGCTCAAATATAGTAATGACATCAACCCATGTCCTTGTAAAAAAGGATGAGGTAAAGGAAGAATTAAGGTTTTGGGTTGATGATACAGAACCTCTGCATCCACCCGAGCCAGCGCACAAAGACAGGGTTACCATTACAGATGAAGCAAAATCCATTTCCGCAAAAAAACACAATCCTCAGCGAGGTGTAAATAAGATTAAAAAAGACATTGACCCCCCAATTGACCCATTGGCAGGCGATAAAATCTTTGTTTTAAAAAGGATGATTGAATCCTTGACAGGAAGAAAGATAAAGGTTGCGGATTTGTCAGAACTGCAAAAGGATGGAGACACAGATATTGATTACAGGGAACTCCAATCAGATATTAAACCTCCTCAGGAAGATGAGCCTGATAGAGAGGGATGGGGTCTTGTGTATAATCGCAGCGAATCGCATTATGAAAATGAAGAGACATCTTTTTCAGCAAAAGGCATTATAAAAACAAAGGACGGCAAGGAAATCAGTTTTACGCTCAATCTAAAAATGAGCAGGGAATTTGCATCAGAAGAAAATATGAATTTAAGGTTAGGCGATGCAAAAAAGATTGACCCCCTTGTAATAAACTTTGATGGAAATTCAGCAGAACTGACAGACATGAAATTTGCCTTTGACCTGGATGCTGATGGAAATGCAGAGAATGTCTCATTTGTCGGCTCAGGCAGCGGATTTCTTGCGCTTGATATAAATAATGACGGCAAAATCAATGACGGCCGCGAGTTATTTGGCCCGCAAACAGGCGATGGTTTTGCAGAATTAAAACAATATGATGAAGATAACAACAACTGGATAGATGAGAATGATTCCATCTATAATAAACTCTACATCTGGACAAAGGATGCTCAAGGGATTGATAGTTTAAGCGGTTTAAAAGAAAAGGGCGTTGAGGCGATACACCTTTCAAGCATAGGCTCAAGTTTTGATTTAACAGACAGCCAAAATCAACTAAATGGACAGATAAATACAACAGGCGTCTATTTAACCAGCGATGACAATGTCAAAACACTCCAGCAGATAGACTTGGTTGCATAAAGGTCTTCTCTGAAATTTTATCCGCAAAACATTAGATTTTAAACTGGATTCCCGTTAAAATCATGCGGGAATGACAACCCTACAATCAAAGATTTCCTTGACTCTATTCTTCTCCTGTATAATAATCCGCCCAACTTCATCATCTCCCAAAAAGGCGGTGGATATGCAAGCAGCAGCCCTTCACGAACGGCATTTCGACAAAAGACAGTCTTTTCTTTGTTTTATTCCATTTATACAATCAGAAAGAGCAAGAGCGGAGGAGTTCTATTGGAATCTATAGTTGTAACAGATGCAATAGAAAGAAAGATTTATCTCATTCGCGGACAGAAGGTGATGTTGAGCACGGATTTGGCAATTCTTTATGGAGTGGAAACAAGGGCTTTGAATCAGGCGGTTAAAAGGAATATCGCCAGATTTCCAGAAGACTTTATGTTTCAACTCAACACCTCTGAAGGAGAATGGCTGGTATCACAAAATGTGATACCACACAAAATGGTGAGATATAGGCGGTATTTGATGCCATCCGGCAGTTGATGACCCCATCGGAGCCAAAGAAGCGGAAGATAGGGTTTTGAGATTCCCCAAAGTTAACCCCAATATCCCCTCGCCCCTTTGGGGAGAGGCGGGTAGCAGTGAGGGACAGTGGGCATTAAAGGCGGCAAAGAAAGGCAGGGAGCGGGTTCAAATAAATATCCCGTTTATTTCTTGGAGAAAAGATGCAATTTCCACAGATAATAGATATTGAAACAGCGGTTAGTCATATCAAGCAAGCCTGTGATGAGAGCAATGGCGGACGATTGCCGTTTTTCTTTCTGGTAGGCGGCGGGCTTTCTTATCCGTCAGTCCCTCTTGCATCCGAAATTATAGAACAGTGCAAGGAGATTGCCAAAAAATACAAGAGAAACAGCGAACCGGTGAGAGACATGCTTATAGATAAATATGAACACTGGCTGAAACAAGCATACCCCCAATCCAAGCAGCGCCAGACATATTTGCGCAATCTGATTGAAAAAAAGCCTATCTCTCCGGCCAATTTCCGGCTTGCCCATCTCCTTCTGGATAAGAAGATAACCAACCTTGTTGTTACCACGAACTTTGACGACTTCCTATCCCGTGCATTGATGCTATTCGGCAAACAACCAATTATCTGCGACCATCCTAAAACAGTTAACCGGATAGACCCTGAACAAAACGACGACCTTCAAATAGTCCATGTTCATGGCACCTATTGGTTTTACGACTGCTGCAATCTGCGCGGCGAGATTGAAACTCGGGCGCAGGCATCGCCGCATACCACCCAAACCATGGCGTCTCTGCTTGACCGTATTTTGTCAAGCCACTCGCCGCTTGTTATCGGCTACGGCGGGTGGGAGGATGATGTGTTTATGACTGCATTGAAACGTAGGCTGCAAAGCCCCCTTCCTTATAATCTCTATTGGTTCTGCTACCGACGATCGGAAATTGATGCGCTGCCGGACGAATTAAAATTCAACCCGCAAGTCTATTTTGTATCTCCGCCAATGCCGCAGCCAGACCCAGATGCCTCTGACATTGCTTATCAGGGGGGAAAAATACAAAAATTAGCGCCGGCAGCCATGCAAGCCAAATCTTTATCAGACAAAGAAAAAGAGCCATTGACTCTATCTGCCAAAGATGTTCTGGACAGGCTTATTCAGACATTCGCGCTTGAAGCCCCGGAACTGACCAAAGATCCGCTCGGCTTTTTTGCAGAACACCTTCACCGTTCCCTCAGACACGGCAGTAACGAAGATGATAAGTCTGATATTTATTTGATAGGCAGCGTTATTGATAAAATAAAAAGGGCTAAGGCGCTTGAGGAAAAAGCAGTTCAAATAGTAGAAACAGAACTGGAGAATATCCGCGATGCCTTCCGCAGCCTTAAATACCGTGAGGTTATTAAACTGTCCTCTGGAATTTACAAAGATAATTTGACGGACACCCATCTCCGGGAGCTTATGGATTTCATCTGGACGGCTGCATTAGAACTTGGTGACAATTCCAATGAAGAACTGGATGGATATGACTTGGTCATAAAAATCGGCGATAGATTAAACACTCGTGAGCCTGCCCTGCTGGAGAATGTGGCAAAGGCGCTTGTCAACAAGGGCGTTACACTTGGCAGCCTTAACCGGAGCGAAGAAGCGATAGCGGTTTATGACGATGTAGTGAAGCGGTTCGGCAATGCAAAAGAGCCTGCCCTGCTGGAGCGGGTGGCAAAGGCGCTTTTCAACAAGGGCTTTACACTTGGCAGCCTTAA
>JACRNI010000033.1 GCA_016234925.1 Deltaproteobacteria bacterium
GAGTGTTTGATTTTGCAGGGGATTCTTTTGTAGGGGCTTGATTTATCAAGCCCATTATTGCGGGTGTCATAAATGCCACCCCTACATTTTTTGGTTCAATGAATTGAACCCCTACATCACTCACTGCTATTTTTGGCTTCCATGCCAAAAATTTTATTGTAATCAAACCTAAAGGTTTGAGTTACTGTAACTCAAGGCTTTAGCCTTGAGGTTTTTTCAAGGTATCAGCACAGTCATTATTACGCAGGCTAAAGCCTGCGGCTACCCCCATCACCTCCTTTCCGACCATATTACCTTTACCTTTGATAAGTATATCGGATTGGGGAATAAAAACTTTAGGGAAATTTTTTGAGCGTAACATCTTGATACTATTAAATAATTTACAATAACTAAATCCTAATGTCTAATTTCTAATAAAATGACCAATGACTAAATTCCCAATTTGTTTTTTTGACGCGATTTATTAACAATTGAAGAAAAAATTAAGTTTAATTCATTTGCTTCTCGCCAAAGAATTCTGGCGTCATCTTTGAGTTCAGGCACAGATACAGAAATCATCCTTAACCAATGTTTAGTTTCCTTAGATTCTTTTTTGCAAATACCTAATTTGTGTTCAAAATCTTTTTTAGATTCAGCGCAATCGGCTTCACAATAATTTGCGCCAACACTTGTGCCGGCTTTAACCAATTGACTTATTAAAGGAACCGTTATTGTGGTTTTGGGTATCTTTTTTGCGAATTCAATAATATCTTCACCGAACTTTGCTGTCCTATCTTCCAAATCATATTTTGTTTTTTTGACATTTGACATTTTATTAGAAATTAGGATTTAGAAATTGTTTTTATGAATTCTCCTCCCCAAACATCTCTTTTTCAATCTCTTCAAATAACGGCATTACCTCATATTCCAGCAAATCCCCTAAAAGGACCATGTCCTGATTTTCCTGAGCCTTTTTCATCTCTTCCATATTTTTAAGGATACGGCTGTGGTATTTAGAAGGGTCTTGTTTAAACAGGGTTATGTTGTCAGACATTGCGCCTTTGTTAATGACATCAACTGTCTTTATCCACTGCCTTATGTCATCCAAAGTCTTTGACAGCATAAAATGCGCATGTTCTTCATTGCCTGAACGAAGCAGTTTTACAATATTTTCAATATTTGATTTTATTGTATTCAGATATTCCTTTGAATGTTCAAGTGAAGACAGAAAAAACTCGTTCATTGCAGAGGTGAAAATCTTAATCACCTTTTTTTCTGATAAAAGCGCATCAGCAACCTCTTTAGAATGCCAGTCAGGGACTAAACTGCCGTCCATCTCAACAGCAGCAACCAGATGTCTCTCTTTATGGAGTTCTTTCTCCAGAGAATTTATCAGGTCAAAAACAGTCGCCTTTTTATCCTCGTCAGTAAAATCCAGTTTTGTTTCATCAAGATAGATTTCGGTCATGTTTACCTCATGATTACACAGATTTTTTAAACACAGATTACACAGATTAAAAGTTTGTTGAAAAACTCAACAAACTCTGATTGCACAGATAAAAGATTAGATTTCACAGATTAAAACCCATTGAAATATCTGTGTAATCGCTTTTCCTAATCTGTGTAATCAAGGCTGTTGATGCCTTTTTCAACAGCCTATTAAAACACTAGTCTTTTCACTTGACAACTCTTATTGCCAAAATTAACCAATAAACCAACTTTTAGATTAGATGCCTTTAGATAAGAAAGCACCTGATATTCAAAAATTTGTGGAATATTGCCATTCAATGCTTTAAGTTCAACTATAACTTTATTTTCAATAATTAAGTCTACAATAAGATTGCCTACTTTTTTGTCTTGATAATAAACATCAAACCGCTTTTCTGTTCTATATTCTAAACCTTCTTGTTCTAAAGTCAGTTTGAGCGCATTGTGATATACCTTCTCATTAAATCCAGGTCCCAATTCAGAATGAACTTTATAACAACAGGCTATTATTCGTTCTGTAAGAGGGTCTCTATCTTTCATCTGTGTAATCTGCCTTTTAATCTGTGTAATCAAGACATCATCAGATGTCTGCGCCTCTAATCTCCGCCCCATTGCTTGTGGCATTGAGCCATTTGACATCTTTGTGTTCCGCTATATACCTTTCTAATTCCCTTAAATATGCTATTAGATTTTTGGAACTCCACAGCATTTTGCCGTCTTTGCCTTTTATCTGTCTGTAAAGGGGCAGTGTCTTTATCTCCCGCCTGTATAAAACCCCTTCTGAATGGCTGTATCCATTAGAATATGAAAAGTCCGCGCCAATAAAGGTAATGGGATTGCACCCCATTTTATACGCAAGGTCAACTGCTGCGTGAATTACAGAGCCTCCGGAATATAAAATACCCTTTTCAACCTGCTCATCTGTTAATGGATTATCCAAAGTTAAAAATGCCATATATCTCTTGCCTTTCCATGCCTCTAATACACCCGGATCTACCATAGGTCTGTATATAAGGCTTCCTTTTGCTGGCAGTCCTTTGAAAAACTCAGGCATATCTGACAGCGGGTCTATGGAAACAACATAGTCTATGTCAATGCCTGCTGCAACTAAAGGCTTGTATGCAGCATCAACTGTGATGATTATAGGAAAATAGGGTTCAAGGGTTCGAGGGTTCGAGTAGCCGCAGGCTTTAGCCTGCGTTAACGCACCCATAAAGGGTGCGGCTGCCAATATATTCTCTATATCTTTAGCAAGCGACGGCCCCGCGCCTGCGACAATGCACGGTTTATTTTTATAAATCCCAAAAAGTTCCTTAACGGCTTTGTCATTTCTGCCGGTCTCCCAGTTTGCAGCAAGATTGCCTTTCAGCAAACCGTCCATCTTTTCCCAATGTTCCTCTATAAACCCTTTGTAAAGCCCTTCTTCAAGCATATCCCGCAAAGGGGCAAAATCAGGGGATGCAATCTTTAATGAAGGAGGATGAGAGATGACCAGTATATCTTTCACCTCTCCTTGTTTCATAATATCCGTAAGTCTTCTTAAATCAAGGAGCAGTTCTATGCGCTCATCTTGAAATATCGGTTCATAGTCAAAATACTTGAACGTTTCCTTAAATAAAGACAGGTTTGTCGGGAATATATAAAGTTTTTTTATTGCAGGCAGTTCCTTTAATATCTCATTTATAAAATAATCCGCGCCCCATCCGAACAGGATTGCCTTTGGTTTAACCTTGTCCTTATAGTTTGAAAGAAAATCCCTTATGTCCTTTATTGGGTCGTATTTGCTGTGTATGTAAAGGTTGTTGAATTTAAGCGTCAGAAGACCTGTTCGGGTCTTTTCAATTTCTACCTGTTTCACTCTTTACCTCTGCCTGCATCTCCTCTATCTCCTCAATCGCCTTATCCAGTTTTGGCAGATACATATCGCATGCCTCAATTACACATTTATATGACTCTGCAACTATATTCAGGTCTTTTTCAAACTGTTTCTCCATATCCTCGTCAAGTTCCTTTCTTAAATATTCCTTTAACTGATATGTGGGGTTTGTTACAATCTCCCACAGAAATGCGGCGTCTTCTGATTTATCAAAGAGTTTCTTTTCCAGTTTTTTAATCCTGTCTGTATGTTTTTTAAATTCATGCGTCATGCCCTTTGCCTTAAAAATCTTGTCTATAATCTTTGTCTCTTTATTTATCGCCTTTGCCGATATGCGGATGCCCTTAACCGCATCTTTCACCTTTGTAAAAGAATCTATGAGTCCCGCAAAATCAACTTTTGGCTTGTCTTTTTCAACATCAGATATGACATCCTCTATGGATGTTTCTTTATTTATGCTGTATTTTTCTATGGCTTCAATAAGTTTAATATGCTCCATGCCCTCTATATATGCCCCGCCCTCTGTCGCATTCACAACAATTTCGGAAGGATGCTCCTTTTTAAGCCATGCCATATAGTTTTCAAACCACTGATGAAATGTAACCCAGTCATACTTACTGGCAACCCATTCTTCGTTAAGACCTTTCAGCCAGAGGACACTGTGTTCCTGAACATATTTTACATCCCCTGAGAGATACATATAATCATAATCAACTTTTACTAAACCTTTTTCCTTATCTATCACTATACTTTTCTCTTTATACACAGTGCCGTCTGTATAACCCTTGCCTTCACTGAATGAGAGGTCCTGTCCAATAAATACAATGGGATTGCACCCGAACATAAGACCCATATCAAGCGCAGTGGTTGTAACGCTGCCCCCGCTTGACGGGAAATAACAACTCCCCCATAATTTCATCTGCTCAGCGCTTAAATTTACATATTGGTCATAAAATACAAATTTGCCCTTAACATCACTTTTAAACACATTTGGATGAGACAGGTCTCCGAGTATAAGCCTTATCTCCTTATCCTCTTTCCCATTTGTAAAATATTCAGCAAGGTCTATCTTTTCCGACGCTATAAGAAAATGGGGGATGACGCCGAAATTAAGAAGGGGTTTATAAGCAGTTATGGCGGCGATGATTACTGCCTTGTCTTTTATATCCTTTAAAAGACGGGCGTTCTTTTTAAGGGAAGGGCCTGCGCCAACAATCACAAGGGGTGTGTCCTTGAACCTGCCATGCAATGCATCTATTGCCCTGTATTTTGCAAAGTATTTTAGATTTGCAAGATAATTGTCATTCCACATAACCCTTGATGTTATCTCTGTCTTGATCAGCACCTTATTTGTTATATAGGCGTTCTGCACCCTGTTTGTAAATGCCCTCAATTCTTCAGAAAATGCCTGCTTGTAAGGAGGGGTGTAATAGACAAGCAAATCTTCCATGCCTTCAGTATGATTTCTTACAGTATCGCCCAGATTATTAAGCGTGTGGCAGAGATGAAAGGAATCTTTTGAAAGCACATCTTTCAGGTCAACTGTTGAAAGCACAGATTTTAATATCTCAAGGCGCGGCTCATAAACAATAATCTTTTCTTTCCCTTTTTCCATGAGGAGTCTTGGGATATATGAGCAACCCATGCCGAATAAAAACACCCAGTCAAATTTTGATTTGATTATGGCTTCAACCTGCTGATTCGCCTCTTTCCACGGGTCATAGGAACTGTGAAAGTATTTGCCGTTGTATTTGAATGTGTCGTCTCCTGTTTTTGTCTTTTCAATCTGGACAGGTTCAACGGCTGGCGATAATTCAAGGGCATCAGCAAGCGCCTTGTTTTTTTTCCTTAATGCCTCAATGTTTGTATTGAATGTTTGGTTCATAGTTAAATACAGGTAGAGAAAACTACAGGTAGAGTGTAATACAGGTAGAGAGTAATACAGGTAGAGTATTTTTTACTTTATCTTTACCTGCCTCACCCTTTGCCTGCCTCACCCTTTACCTGCCTCTCTATCTGTCTTTACTCCTTTTGAGGGATATTATAACTTTATTTATCTCATTATCTTTATTTATCTCATTATATACTTTGGATAATCTTTTATTAAGTTTTTCAGAAATGTTTTTATTAAAATACCCCACCCTGATCCCGTATTCCAAATGACTTTGTGTTTCAGTAACCGAACCTCTGGCAAAGTAGTAAAAGTTGATTTTATCAAGTATATGATTTCGGCCATATGCCTCAGCAATATTAGCAGAAATACTTAAAGCAGCCCTTCTAATTTGTGAAGTAAAACCATAATCTTCTTTCTTTGGAAGATTCTCTGTAAATTTAAAAAGTTCCTCTGCAACATCCATTGCTTCTTGTCAAATAGACATATCTTTAAAAGATTTATACATCTCTTCCTCTACCTTTACCTGTATTACTCTTTACCTATCTTTTTTCTCCTGTAACCGAAAACCTTATCGTATTATGCCCCCTCCAGACCCAGTATGCTGTGTCGTCTATCTCGCCTATTGAATGATAGACCCTTAAAAAAAACTTGTCATCTACTCCTTGGTAATGCAGAAGCGGGACTGAAAATAATTGCGCCTTGTCAGTATCAATGCGGATTGACTTTTCCTTGTCGCCGATTGCAAGCCAGCCCTCTGTTGCGCCAAGACAACTTGATGCAGATACTGTCGGACTCACTGATTCATCGTGTTTCACAACATGCCCGTTCAGATGAAATTTTTCAGGATATAAGCCGCCGTTCACTGTCTCAAACCAGAGGCTTTCTTTGTCAAAAACATCGGGCATGATGGTAAATATCCCAAGCCTCAAACACGAGGCAGAAAGTCCGTTGACCTTTAATCTATATGTAATATCCACCTGCGGCTTTGATTTGTAAATATCATACTCTTTTAAAACCGTCCCTATTTCAATTGGGATTAAACATGAAACATTAAACCTGTCTTCGAATTCATTTACCTTTGGCTCAACCTTTTTAAGGTCTGTTATCTTTTTGCCGTCCTTTGCCACATTTATTAAATGACCGGTGAAAAAATCAGCGCCGTAATGGACATCGTCATAATAGCCGTGTTCAAGCGTGCCGATAAACGGCTCTTTGCATACTTCGGGAAATGCAAGGGATTTTATTGCCAGCCCCTTGTCGCAGAGAAATTCAATAGATGTCTTTTCTGTGTTAATCTTTAAGATATTGTCTTTTAGTTGAAACTTTTTAGTTTTGACTTTTGACTTTTGACTTTTGACTTTTGACTTTTGACTTTTGACCTCTGTCTCATACTGCAGCCAGCCCATCTTATTCTGAAAATCCAAAAATTTCTCATCTGTTGTGGATGTCCTGAAATCGCTTGCCCAGAGAAAGCAGAGGGTCTCTTTAAATTCATTAAGTCTATCCTTTGAAACATTTTTTGAAATCTCTAAAATATTTTTATATGCCTGCTCGCACTGGGTATTTATATGAACATTGTCCCTGCCTGCAGCCGCCCATCTTGTTGGATTATATTTTTCCTGCTTTTTGCATGGCAGCGGTGTTTCAGGAGATTCAAGATTTATCTTATTAAAAGATAATGCTTCCTTACTTTTGCCTTTTGCCTTTTGCCTTTTGCCTTCTTTTATTATCTCGCTTGGCAAAATAAATGCCATCTCTTTATCTTCAGAAAGTTTCTCAAACAATTCCCTGATTCTATCGTATTCACCTTTCACATCCTTATATTCCCCGGGCCTGTAATCAAATATTTCAGCGTCATTCCCGTAGATGGGGAAAAAACAGTCGCGGGCCGCAGATTGCGTAGGGGCTTGATTCATCAAGCCCGATTGCTGCTGGTCAAAATGTGAATATAAAAATTTCAAATACTCATCTTGAGACAATTCGCCGTGAACGCATCTTTGAAATTTTTGAAACGCAATGGAGTGGCTCCAGACAACAGTTATATCGTTTTTAATGCCAGCGGCTGTCTGCGGGAAATAAAGATATTCCTTTGGATAATGGTTATACTGACAGCAGTTATTCCAGTCCATTATAATTGCCTCGTAACCTGCGTCTTTGTATAAATCTACAAGCCCTTTTGAATAGACTTGCTCATTTACAAGCGCAATTGCCGGATACCTTCCCAAAAGTTTATTATAATACTTATTGCCGATTTCAAGATTCCATTTGTTCACTTGAGCAGGCATAAGAGGCATGATCGCCTGCGAATAGCCTGAGCCTATAAACTCGCATTTGCCTTCGTTCCAGAGTTCTTTTAGCCTCTGCCTGAATTCAGGACTAATCCTGCTTACCTCTTTAAGCGTCCATGCGGACATCTCAATTGCAGCAGGAAACCCGTGCTCGCACAGTTTCAAGATAGGCCAATAGCATCTCTCAACAACTTGCGGAAAATGCTCCTTTGGTATTGCGGAAAATGCAAGGTTGCAGTGAAATATGGTATAAAGATAAAACATGGCTTAACCCTTAATCCAATCCTCCCATGCGCCGATAACACTCAAAAGACCTTTCTTTTTTTCAGGCATTATAGTTCCTTCTATGCTCTCCAACTCCTTTATATTAACCAATGCCGCCATTGGCTTGCCTTTTTTTCTATTATAAAATGCTTGCCCTCTCGGGCAACCTCAATCATAACCTCAGAGAAATGCCTTTTAACCTCTGCAACCCCGATAACCTTTGACATATCCAGCCCCTCCTTTATAATATAAATACCATAATGACATTATGGTGAAAATAGGGACACCAAGCTGTCCCAAAATGTAGGGGTTCAATTTATTGAACCCGATATATTGGGCTTGATAAATCAAGCCCCTACAATATTTTGGGGTAGAATTGATTTTTATGAGAATTTTGGGACAACCTGACACTCCCATTTTTCAGTTCTCCTCAAACCAGTTTCTTTCTTCAACAAACGTCTTTGTTCTTTCAATAATTTCTAACAGATTATCGCTGTATTCAAGAACAGCCTGAAATATCTCTGATATGTCATTCATCTTGTATTCATGAGATATTTCATTTCTTAAGTCCCTTATCAATTTCAGATCGTCAGCGTCGGCTATGTTTAATTTTTCAAATAAATTTGCCCTATCTAAAAATGTTTTGGCATCTTCCCTTAAAATCAATGTTATCCCTTTCATTATTTTCTGTGTATAAATGTCGCTTGCTCTTGCAAATCTTGATGTGAGATTTTCAAAGATGTCAAGTTCTTCTAATGAATACGCTGCTTTAATGCCTGTTTCGCTGCATTTCCTTAATGAGTATTTCATTATCTCTACAGTGCGATTCAGACTGTTAAAGCTTTCCTTTAACTCGGCTATCATTAATTTTTCTGCCTTCATAGCCTTATACCTCCCTCTAAAACTATTTGTTTAAAATGGCTGTCATCTTTAAACGAAAAGGTTATTATATCAATCTTTTGCTCGCCGTATTTCTGAAAATAACTCCATTTTATCACAGCCTTTTCCTTCCATGTCAGCCTTCTATCAGAAAGAACCATTATGTCTATATCGCCTCCTTTTTTGCTGTCATCCACACGAGAGCCAAAAAGATAAATCAGGGCGTCAGGCAACAGGGCTAAAATCTCTTTTTTAAGTAAATTTTTTTGTTCAGTTGAAATTCTCATTTGTCTTCGAAAAAGGGGACAGGCTGCTTTTCATTGGACAACTCTAAACCCCGTATAAAAATTAGGTTCTTTCGTAAAAAAGTAGCAGGGTGGGCTTTGCCCACCGATTCATCGCCGTCATTTTTTTTGGCGGGCACAGCCCGCCCTACTTGCTATTGTGTCAAGTTGTTAAAAATAGTGCTTTTTTTGCAACTTCAAGAGAAACTCTCCCTTGGTATTGCAGAAAATGCAAGGTTGCAGTGAAAAACAGAATAAAGATAAAACAAATTATCTCCTTATGGATAAATTTCTTTGATTTTAAGAAAATCGTATTTAACAAACATCTTCAAGGTTTCCCAGAGAACCTTGAAAAAGAGCGGTGGCTTCCTTTTCCAGACCCCTTTTATGTATCTTAAAATATGCTTTGGGTTAGCCTTTATCAAGTGGTGTGTGCGGTCAGCCTCAAGGATTACTTCAATATCCTCAGGCGTAAAGTCCTTTGTCGTTATATTTGGTTTTACAACCTCAACCCTGCTGTATGAAAAATTATCAACAAAAAGGTTATTTTTTTTGCATATATCAAACATCTCGGAACCGGGCAATGGCGTTGCAATGTAGATTTCGCGGCTGTCAAATAGTCCGCTGTAGTTAGCCATGTAAAGCGACCTCTGTATATCTTTTTTCGTCTCGCCGGGGAACCCAATGACAAAGGTGCCTGTAAGATGTATGCCCTTTTGTTTTGCATATCTTAATAGTTCCATTGCCCTGTCCAGTTTGAGCGGTTTTTTTACAATATTTGTAAGCACCTCCTGAACGCCTGATTCCAATGCAAAACCCATGTGCGTGCATCCTATGTCATAGAGTTTGTCTATCAGTTCCTCATCCATACACCAAAGGGCAAGCACCTGAAAATATATCTCTATGCCGAAGTTATATTTTTTGAATTCATCGCAGAACTGTTTTGTCCTTTTTCTGTCATGCGTGAAGTTGTCATCTACAATCATAAGTTTACTTATATGATACTTATCCACGAGAAACCTTATCTCCTCAAACACCTTGTCAAGATTTCTTGCCCTGAATTTCCTGCCCATAGTTTTATGCACAGAGCAGAATATGCATGTGCCTGCACACCCCCTGCTTGTAAGTATTGAAGGCATGGCCTCAGGTTTGCCCCATGTAACTGTGTGGGGTTTATATGTGCGGCTGTATTTCTCGTATGGGAACAGGTGCCATGCAGGCATAGGAAGGCTGTCTAAATCTTTTATATACCCACCGGGCGGGTTTTTTATTAAACCGCTGTCTTTTCTCCAGACAAGGCCCGGCACAGACTCAAAACCAATGCCTTGGTCTATTTTATTTAGAAGCATTGGAAATGTAAGTTCAGATTCGCCGACCATGACATAATCAACACATGGGTTTTCCATAACCTCCTCAGGCATTGAAGACGCATGGTTTCCTCCTACAATAACCGCTGTCTTGGGGAAGAGTTCTTTTACAAGTTTTGCGGTCTCATTCATGCTTGCAACCATTACTGAGAAATTGCAGCTTATGCCAACACAGTCAGGACGAAATTCTTGAATCCTTTTGCGAACATCATCCATCGGTATCCCAACATCCACATAGCCGTCTATCATATCAACATCCCTGTCAAGCCCCTCTGCATGGCAGTCTAATATCCTAACCTTGTAGCCTTTTTGTTCAAGCACAGAAGCAATATACATAATCCCAAGAGGCGGATATACTATCCTCTGTCCTGATGTCGCCACCTTCATATTAGGCTGAATTAAAAGTATCCTTTCCATATTAACCCCCAAAATCCGACTTGATTGAAATGCTGCTCAATATCCTCTGCGCATTATCTATCGCCTCTTTCCTTGTCTTGCCTGTTGTCACAATCGTTCCTGCGCGGCATGGATGACTCACAATCTTTGGTATTGCATCCCCTGCCTTAACATATATATTTAACATCTCAAGATTTTTATCATTATATATTCTGGGGTCTGCCTTAACCTCTGTTAAAACCCCCGGTTCAGGAAAGATAAACCTCTGGCATACATGCTGTTTGAAACACGGGGCATATTTCTTAATATCAATCTTCTCGCCGAGCGCCATAAGTATTGCTGCCTCAACTATGTTTGAACCTGTGGAAAGCGGTATGGTGTGGGAGCAGAAGTAGCCGCCGCTCAATCTTAACGCAGCCTCTATAACAAGAGGACCGTTTGCCCCTATAACTATATCGCCTTTTATTGTCCAATTCTTCACAGATAGACATCTCGCTACATTGGAAATCACCCTGTCAATAGCGTCTTTTTCATCTTGAGAAAGTTCAGCAGGAAGGTCTCCGCCATCTTCAATTACAAAAGGGGCAAACCTCTCAAGATACTGATAATTCCTGTCTGATAGACCGGGGGTAGTAACGTCATCTTCCGTAACAATAGATTCTGTGCTGATTTGCCTGCCCTCAATCCACTGCTCAACCATGAGCCTTTTTGACGGCGAATGTTTTAATGACTCATTATATGCCCAGTCAGGGTCAATATTTTTAAGCAGCCTTATTACCCCCCTTGCCCCTCTGCTGTCAACAGGCTTTACAATAAGGTTTTTCTCTGTTTCTCTCAAAAGTTTATTTAGATGCTCTTCGTTGGAAATATTGGAAAACCACGGCACAGGGATGCCGTGAGTTTTGAAAAACTCCTTCATTGCAAGTTTGTCTGTTGTAATGCGTGCGGATTCTAATGGTATGCCCGTAAGTCCCAATCCATTGCTTACATAAGAAACTGTATAAGGCACATCAGCAGCAGCAGCCATAACGCCGTGTATGGGATTTTTCTTATTGGACTCTATCGCCAGTTCAATTGTCCTTTCGTGGTCATATGTGCTTGCAATTATCCTTTCATCAGCAATCTCAAAACCCGGGGCAGAAGGGTTTCCATCTGAAACAACAACGCGAAGCCCCATATCCCTTGCCTGTTTTATTATTGGGACTGCCTCTATGCCGCCTGATATTATCAGCAGAGTCTTTTTACTCACGGATTTACCACAACCTTGACAGCGCCTGTCTTGCCTTTATTAAACCCAATCTCATAGCCTTTGTTTATGTCCTTTAGTTTTACCCTGTGCGTAATCAATTTATCAAACCCAATGTCTTTGCCGCTTAAAAATTTAACAGCCTTTGCAAAGTCCTTTTTATTATACCTCTGAGAGCCTTTTACCTGTATCTCCCTTTCAGTTAGATATTTTAGGTTCATCTGAGGGGTTTTATAATGAACTCCTGTCAGGACAATAACCCCGCCCGGTTTTAGAATATCAATGGACTGGATTATTGAAGGACTTTCATATCCGCCGACTGTCTCAAAGACAATATCTGCCTTCTTGCCATTAAACATAGAAAGTATCTTCTGAACAATATCCGTTTCACCGCTGTTTAAAACATCCGCGCCCAATTCCTTTGCCAGCCTTTCCTGATGCGGATATTTTGCTATAGCGACAATATATTCCGCGCCAATAGCATTTAAGGCGGCAACGGTCAAAAGTCCAATGGTTCCGCATCCGAACACTACAACCCTTTTCCCTCTGACCTCCCCGCCTATGTCAATGGCGTGAAGAACATCAGCAAGGGGTTCAATAAGCACTGCTGTGTCAAGGTCAACTGACGCAGGGAGTTCAAACACATTCTCTTTTGGCGCAATAACATATTCTGCAAAACCGCCGGGCAGATTAAAACTTATAAAGAGGCAGTTTGCGCAGATATTCTCAAGACCGCTTCTGCACTGCTCGCATTCGCCGCATGGTATAAGCGGCGCAACAGAAACACGCGTTCCTTTTTTTAAAACACCTTCTTCAACAATACCGCTTATCTCATGCCCCGGCCAGAACTTCGGTATGGGCGGATTTCTGCGGTAGATATTAAGGTCGCTTCCGCATATGCCGCATGCCTTAACCTTAACAAGAATATCGTTATCTTTAAGTTCCGGCTGCGGCACCTCTCTAATCTCAAGCCTGCCCGGTTCTGTAAAGACCGCTGCTTTCATCATCATCTGCCCTTTGTAAAACAAGTTCTTACTTTTTCCGGCATCTTTGCCCATTCATCCAAAAACCCTTTTAAGCCCAGTTCCGTGAGTTCGCTCCTCATCATCTGGTTCAATACATCAGGCGGGATTGTGGCGATATCAGCGCCTGAAAGCGCTGCCTTTTTTACATAGATCGGGTTCCTCATGCTCGCTGCAATAATCTTTGTCTTATATCCGTAGTTTTTGTATATCCTCACAATCTCGTCAATCAACCCTATCCCGTCTGTTGAAGTCGCATCCAGACGGCCTATGAACGGGCTGACATATGTCGCTCCTACCTTTGCAGCAACAAGAGCCTGATTTGCAGTATAAAGTATTGTAACATTTGTTTTGATGCCTTCCCTGCTCAAAACATCAGCAGCAGCGAAACCATCAGGCACTGCAGGGATCTTGACCACAATATTTTTATGGAGTTTTGAAAGCATCCTTGCCTCTTTAACCATACCTTTTGTGTCTGTGCTTATTACCTCTGCGCTTATAGGCCCATTGACTATGCTGCATATCTCTTTTATAACACCTTTTAAATCTGCGCATCCTGTGCAATCCTTTGCAATAAGCGCAGGATTTGTTGTTACGCCCTGTATTATGCCCATACGTGCATATTTTTTTATTTCCTCAATATTTGCTGTATCAATAAAAAACTGCATATATTCCTCCTATTTGTTAGAGTTCACGCTCAAAAATCGCCCAGATGCAAGGCGGAGCAAGGCTTCAAGCGGAGGCATACTCTTTAGTATGTTGAGCGCAGAAGCCGCAGCGACAACGCCGCAGATGGGTATTTTTCAGCGTGAACTAAAAGTTATATAATATTTGCCGCCCTTTGCTGCTAATTCATTTATTGCTGTATTGACCTCATCCAATGGAAATGAACCTGAAGACATGCCTTCAAGGTTCAATTCCCCTTTTCTGTAATAATCTAATATTTTCGGTATATCCCTCTGCGGATTTGATGAACCATAGAGAGAGCCAATGAGCCTCTTTTCCTGATGAAAATCTATTGCCGGGACTTCAAATTTTGAGAGCGGGTGCGGTGAGCCTACCACAACCACAGTCCCACCCCTCCTTGTCATTTCAAAAGAATCCTTAACAGTATCCTGAACAGCAACGCAGTCAAATGTATAGTCAACGCCGAAATCATCAGTAAGTTTTTTGACTTCTTCAATGGGCATTTTTTCTTTGTTTGAAATAGTGTGCATTGCCCCGCATTTTTTAGCAGCATTCCATTTTGCTTCATCAGGTTCAACAAGTATTATATTTGAGGCATTTCTAATCCGCAGAGCCTGTATTATAGACATACCTATTGCGCCGCCTCCAATTACAAGGGCAGTCCCGCCCTCAGTAAATCCTGCTGTATTAAAGACAGCGCCCATCCCGCTTACAACAGAGCAGCCAAGTATTGATGCAATTTGAGCAGGTATATCCCTGCCAATTGGCACACAGCCTGTTTCATACACAATTGTATATTCGCTGAATGATGAAACCAGATTAAAGTGATAGACCTCTTTATCGCCGTCTCTAAACCTTGTTGTCCAGTCAGGCAAAAGTCCCTTGCCCCTTGGCCATGCTATTGTATGGCACTGATGCGTAAGCCCTTTATTGCAGAAAAAACAATTCCCGCAGTATGATGCCCAGCTGAGTATAACCCTGTCCCCTTTTTTTACTGTGGTCACACCCTGCCCAACATCTTCAATAATCCCTATGCCCTCGTGTCCAAGCACAAGCGGCATATTATATCTTGTATGCCCGTTTATGGCATTAAGGTCGCTCCTGCAAAGTCCTGCTGCCTCCATCTTAATCAAGACCTCCCTCTCTTTTGGAGGCATGAGGGTTAATTCCTTTATCTTTAAAGGCGAATCCTTTGCCTCAAGCACAGCAGCCTTTGTCCTTATCATAAATCCTTCCTAACAATGATGTTATACGATGCGGCTGAAAAATATATATCTCTTTCTCTGGTCAGGCTGAAGTCCTCTATGCCCCACCTTGCCGCATTGTTAAGGACTTCTGCAACAGATTCAGCGCCCTTTTTTACAGCATTTTTAAGTTCTCTTTTTAACTCATAGCCCTTTGTATAAGTTGTATAACTCTTTTCTTCAAGTTTAAATCCTGTTTTTTTCAAAAGCGGAAGCATTGTCTTTTCGCCAAGCGCCTGAATATGCCACGGCCATATTGCCTCGCTCAAGAGTTTGTCTTCAGGCTCTCCCCATTTGTATTTCGGACACACAGTGTATGGATAATAATCCTGTTCAGGCGTTGTTATTATGAGAACTCCGTCGTCCTTTAAAAGCCTTTTAATCTCAAGAAGGATTTTTTCCGGCTCTTCAATATGCTCTATTACATCCATAAGAATAACTACATCCAAACTCTTATCTTCAAAATCCTGTTTATCAAGGTCTCCGGATAATACCTCAAGGTTTGGTCTTAAACTGCCCCAGAGTTTTTTGACAATCTCAACAACCTCCGGAGATTTATCTAAAAAAAACATTTTATCAGCGTATCTTGATACAAGAAAAGAACCGTAGCCCATGCCGCCGCCTATATCAAGAACTTTCTTTCCTTTTGAATACATTGAAGCAAGCGCATATTTGCAGAATATCTCTAGGTCGTGGCCAAAGCCTTCAATTATGCCTAGTGTAGGCCTTTCGCCTGAAACAGTAACTTCATCTGCCTTTGCCAAAAGCACTGGAACTATTTCATCCCTGGTCTTTATTACATCACTGAGTATGGGCTTCCACGGCAGGTATGAACTCTTATCATCTGTATCCAGATTAAATGTTTCCACTAACACATCTTCTTTTTTGTAAAGGGATGAGTTTATCCTCGTTGTCTTTTTTGCAACTGCTGAACCAAAGAGAAAGGCATTGGCGCCAAATGTATTCAAAGGGAAGTAAACCACATCATAGGGGTCTTTCATCTTTTTATTTAGGAAATCCTTGGATTTAGGGTCTCTTATGCTTCCGTAATATTTTTCATCCAGTTCATATATGCGGTCAAAGGGGTAACTTTTAATAATTTTATCAAAACCATTTCTCTGCTTTTTAAGGATGAGGAGATCCGGCTTATCTACCAAACCTTTATCAAACAAATACTCGCAGAGAAGTCGCGCCACTGGATATGCCTCTGGAAGCATAATAAGTTTGCTGCTCATTTTTTATCTTTCTCCCTTCTTTATACCGTATATAACCATTTCCCTGCCAATGTCGTGTTTTGCCATAGTTTTATACATATCCATTTTAAAATCATTTAATATCGGCTCATTCAGTAATATATCCAGCCTCTTTCTCTTTGCATGGCACTCCCTGCCGAGTTTATCATTCCCAACATAGTTGTCTTGTTTCTGCATCACAAACCTATTTTTTCCCTTATCTTACCCAAAAAATCCTCTATATCGTTTAATCCTTTTTGCAGCAATCTCCTGCATGGCTCCCGCCTGCAAATAGCCATATCGCCTGTCCTAGACCGCTCCCGCCGCCTACGACCATAGCTATTTTTTTATCAAGATTGAATAATTCCTCCTGTATAAATACCAAACATATTATTGAAAGTTATACGCACAAAATCTCTTTCAGCAGCCGGTTGGCGCAAATAAGTTCTATATTGGGAAATTCAGGTTTCAGGTTATTATAGATTTCATCTTCAAATGCTTTGCTGGAGATTAAAACAGCATCCGGTTTCATTACCTTCAATTTAGACGACGGCAGGACATCCCGGTCAAATAAGGTTTTCCCATATTTCCTGACGTCATTATCAACAAAAGCCAGACAATTTTTAAAGTTATAGCCGAAAAACGAAGGCAGGACAACAGTAGTATAAGTTCCAGCGCAATAAACAACTACCCGCTTATACTTATTAATCAGCGAACTAAAAACATTATTCAGTTTAAGTTTCATCTGCCTGTATGAATCAATTGCCTCTTTTAATTGGTTAAGTCCTATTAAATCATCCAGCACATTGCCTCCTTCACGAGGCTGTTTAAATGCCAGCACCTTTATCACGGGGGCCGGCGGTTCAGTATCTATATATAAATCCCTCAAATGCAAACCCTCGGATTTTAAAAAACGTTGAAGCGTCAAAGGAACAAAATGATTGCAGTGATCTTCCGCAAGTATGTCAGACACATCCATATTCTTCAGGCGGGTATAAGATTCGGGGACTGAAACAGCCAAACATCCGCTATTATTCAACAAGGATGTTATCCTGCTCAAGACATAAACAGGATTTGGAATATGATCTAAAGTTACTTCAAGAAGGATCGCATCAAATTTCAAATCTCCAAAGTCAATGTCCTGAAATGAACCGCACCATATATGATGGCCTCTTTCCATGCCAATTTGCGGGCTGAGCGGCGAGATATCAACCCCGTAAGTTTTCCAGCCTCTTTTTTTAAAACTATCCAATGTTTCACATTTTCTACATCCTATATCAAGAATACTTTTGGGGGTTCTTGAAAAGATTTCATTTAACGAGTTAATAAAAAAATCATGGCGGGCTGGAAAATCTGGCACATCTGACAGTTCTGCAGGGGTCATGCCAAATGAGGCATACATTTTACTTAAATATTCTGGATTAAGATAACGAGACGCATAAATCAGTCCGCAATCGGGACACAACACTTTTTTAATATCCACCTTGAAAAAATCATTTTCAAGAAACAGCGCTGCGCCTGAAAAATCTTCAACAATCTCCTGCCTTGAACTCCCGCATAAAAAACACTTCCTGTCAATTGATTGAACATCTTGCATTGTTTTACACCTCCCAATTATTTATATTTTATCTTTCTTCGCTGCGCAAGGTAAAATATCTCAGCCAGAACAATGGTGGGGATAATAAGTCTTGAACTTTTTGAATCAAGCATATTTAGAGCATTTCTGCCAAGTTCATTGCTCTCTTCAAAAAACCAGACAATTGCATGTGTATCAACGACATATACCATTTAGAATACCTTAATTTGTATTTCTGCCTCTTTAATTTCATCCATCGTAAAATGAACTTTACCCTTCCAGATGCCCTTCAAAGATGCAAATGTCTTTTCCACTTTTGCAGGATATTTAATTAATGTCCTTAACGCCTTTAATTCCTCCTCAAGACTTCTAACCTGCGCATTTATATTTTTAACATTTATGATCATGCAACACCTCCCTATTATTTTAAGTTTAGTATAAATTAACGGGTATGGCAAATGGAAATTTTTATAGAAACGAGATTGCTTCGCTTCGCTCTATAACTCCTGCAGCGCCTGAATTTGAAAGTTTATTGGCGACTGTTACTGCGAGCTTTGGGTCATGCTGGTCATCTTCAACAAAGAGTTCAATCTTTTTCCCAAGCACATCGCCCTTTTGCTCCGAAAATATATCATTAACGGGGAGGTAGCCGCAGGCTTTATGCCTGCGCCAATCGCACCCATAAAGGGTGCGGCTACCGATTTTCATCCCCCTTTGTGAGCCAAGGCTCGTGAGGGTTTCACCTGAAAATACCCTTTGTGTCTCTTTGTGGCATGAATGTTTCAGATTTACCATTATTTTCCTCCCCCCTCTCCCCATAGATTATCATTTCCCTGCCTATGTTATGCCTTGCCATAGTTTTATACATATCCTTTTTAAAATCATTTAATATCGGCTCATTCAACATAATATCCAGCCTCTTTCTCTTTGCATGGCACTCCCTGCCGAGTTTATCATTCCCAACATAATTGTCGCCCATGAGCAAAAACATATCAATTGGAAACATCGCTGCCCTTTCAATAATCTTAAAGCCAGCCTTTTTTAATAAATTTTCAAGGCTATCGTAGTCAAAATAATTTATATGATGCGGCGGCGCAAGCCAGTATGGTTTGAAACCAAGTTTTTCTCTCAAGACCTTTTGAAAAGGGTTATAGTCATTCGGAACAACAACACAGATAATGCCTTTATCATCCAATAGACTGTAAGCCTTTTTGCAAAGGTTTATCGGGTCAGGGATGTGTTCTAAAACCTCTGAAAGATGGATAACATCAAACCTTTTTTTGCCAAAATCCATCTCATTTAAAAAGACGTTCTCTATATCAAGTCCAAGTGATTTTGCATATTTTGCAGCCTGTTTTGACGGCTCAACTCCGAAACATTTCCACCCCCTTTCTTTGCCTCTCTTTAGAAAAAACCCAGACCCGCAGCCTATATCAAGAATGTTTCTTCTGTTTTTCGCAAGGTGTTCTTCAAAAAAATCATACCTGTCATCATAGACAGTATTCCACGATTCGATGTCTTCCACAGTGCGCTCAATGTATAAAGGTTTTTCCTCTGTGTAATATTCATCTCTATAAACCTTGTCTAATTCCGCCTGTGTTGGAACAGGGTCAATATGCGCAAAACCGCACTGTGTGCAGTTGATGATGCTGTAGTCCTTTACCCTGTCTAATGTTTTGCCAATGTGTTTCATAAAAATTGGGTTCATGGATCCAAGGTAGCCGCAGGCTTTATGCCTGCGATAAAACGCAACCGTAAAGGTTGCGGCTACCAGACCCCTTCGACCACTTTTGCTATCCTTTCCGCGCCTTTGCCGCTTATCAAATCCCAACCCTTCTGCCTCATCTTAAGCCACAAGTCTTTATTTTTTATAAAATCATTGACTGCGCTGCATATATCCTTTTCAGTTACATCCTTATAATAACCAAGCGGGAGGTTCATTCCCAATTCTTTATATGTATCCATGTCCTTTTTATCCTCTAAATAATTGGCAACAATTATTGCAGGCACGCCTACTAAAGCCAGTTCATAAAGCGTAGTTCCAAGCGCGGTTATTGCAATATGTGAATCTGCCATAATATCTGACAAATCATCTTGACCTCTGAAAAATAAAATCCCCGCATCATTCTCTTTTTCTATCTTATCAAGGACTTCATCTTTGGATGAAGCAGGGCCAATAACAACCCTGATTTCAATCGGTTCTTTTATCTTTTTTAATACCGAAACAACCATGCCTGTAAGCCTGTTTGGGTCAGCCCCGCCCATTGTTACAAGTATCTTAAACGGCAGGGAATGATTCAAAGCCTTTTTTCTTGCATTTATAAATGCCTCATCAATGGGGATGTAATCTCCGCCTGAATAGTTTTTGCCTTTAAACTTGTCCCCGCAATCTTTAAGCAGGGAACCGTTCCAATCTATATCATCTATAGGAATTAGTGAAGGAAATATATTTACATCTGCCTCAAGCCTTGCATCCGTTGTATTGTCCATTAGTATCACTTTGCATCCTGCATTTTTTAGTTTCTGTAAAACCTTTGAGACATCCTTCTTTGTGTCAATAAATACGGTTTTGAGTTCCAAAATAACATCAGGGATATTTTTGAAATCCCCCATGTGCCATTTAAAACCATTCTTCTTAACCCTTTCAATAACAGCGCTGTCATTGTTTATTATAAAAACAGGCTCGCAACCCTTTTTTCTCAAAGCCTTTGCAATTACAATGCATCTGCATACATGCCCCATGCCTATGCCAAAACCGCCTTCTGTCCAGATAAAAATCCCCCCCCTCACCCTTCCCTCTCCCCTATGGGGAGAGGATTTAGGTGAGGGGCATTTTCTACCAAATACATCCGAAGGTTGCTTCATGTTAAATTTACAAACCTTCTCTTTTCTGACGACTCTTTAATTGCAAGGGCAAGTTTAAGCGTCCTCTTGCCTTCATCTAAATCTATTAACGGCTGTTTTTTATTTTTAAGGCAGTCTAAAAAATATTTTGTTTCTTTCACATACATCGCATTGATTTCAAAATTTACCTTTTCCTGAATCCAGTTCTTTTTTTTAACATCATATCTTTCAATAAGCCCTGTTGAAAAATCGCATCTTATAGTCCCCTTCTCGCCTGCAATAACCATCCTGTGCTGTCCTGCCCTTTGTAGAAAATCAGTGGATGCAGAGACATAAAAACCTTTTTTCATCTTGAATATGCCGGCAACTATATCATCCGCATCAATCTCAAGACTGCTTATCTTATCAACAAATGCTGCAACTTCCTTGACATCGCCAAAAAGCCATCTTATATTGTCAAACCCGTGGATGCTTGTAAGCAAAACCCCGCCCCCGAGTTTTTTATGCGCAGCATATTCCTTTCTGTAATCCATGTTCGGATGCCAGTCAGGGAGATAATGACCGCCATAATAATTCACATGATATATTTTGCCAATAGCCTTTTTATCCAGCATTGACTTTATTTTCAAAAACACAGGATGAAACCTGTAGCACATTGCCATCATTGCAATGAGTTTTTTCTTTTTTGCAATTTTAATAAGTTCATCAACACCATCCATCTTGTGAGATAATGGCTTTTCTATAAAAAGATTTATGCCTGCCTTTGCGCAATCCATAGCCATTGGCACATGCAAACTGGACGGGGTTGCAATGACAGCAGCAGTTATGTCTTTGTTTTCTTTTATAGCCTTTTTATAATCAATATAAATATTTTCTATGCTGAATTCTTTTTTTATTTTTTCAAGCCTTTCTGCAGATGTATCACAAAGGATAAAATCCCTAACACCAAGCGCCAGAAGATTTTTTAAATGCCTCTGCCCAATAGAGCCGCAGCCGATGATGATAAACCTTTTTTTTGAATTTTGCATTTTGAGTTTTGACTGTTGCATTTAATTTCTCTGCCTGAACACCACACCAACCTTCTCCCCCTCCATAAACGGGTCAACACTGCCTGCATCAATCGCCTTTTTCATAATCTTCAATGCCTCATATGATGCGTCAATGGTTTTTTTTATGTCTTCTTCTGAATGGGAATAACTTATGAAAACAGGGCCGCCAAATAGTATCCCCCTCTTAACAGTCTCCTGCAAAAACAAACTCTTGAATTCAAGGGAATCCCTGCCCTCGCTGTCCTTTGCGGCAATATGCCCTCTTACATACTGTCCGCCTATTTCAAAGGGAACATTCAAGTCTTTGGCAATCTTATTCACACCTTCATGCAGTTTTCTGCCAATATCCCAGATATGCTTTAAAACAGGCTTTGTCCGCAGTTCATTTATAGTCGCCTTTGCAGCAGCAAGCCCCAATGTGTCGCCTGAATATGTCATTGAAAAAAACACCTCTTTTAACTCATTCATATATTCTTTTTTGCCGACTACTGCTGATATTGGAATGCCGTTTGCCATACCCTTTCCAAAACACGCCAGATCAGGCGTTACATTATAATATTCCTGCGCGCCGCCTAATGCAAATCTAAAGCCAGTAACAATCTCATCCATTATAAACAATGCGCCGTTTTTATGGGCAGCATCCTTTATCTGCTGCAAAAAGTTTTTTCCATTAGTAACAGCAGGCTCTTTGCCCGGCACCTCCATTATTACACAGGCTATTTTATCTGGATATTCGCTGAATAGTTTTTCAAGGCTGGAGATATTGTTGTATTCAAAGGCATGCATGAATTCTGCGTAAACCTTTGGTATGCCTTTGTTTCTGGGTGTTGTAACAGCAAACCAGTCCTGACACCCGTGGTAGCCGCAGTATGCAATGTGGTCTCTGCCTGTTGCCGCCCTTGCAATCTTTACGCTCGCAGATGTTGCATCTGCGCCATTCTTTGCAAACCTGACCATCTCTGCGCAGGGAATCATATCAACAAGGAGTTCGGCAACCTCTACCTCAAGCGTGTGCATGAGCGTAAATGTCGTGCCTTCTCTGAGTTGCTTAATAACAGCATCAACAACCGGAGGATAATCGTAGCCAAGCAGGATTGGGCCAAGCGCTAATGGATAATCAATATATTCATTGCCGTCAACATCCCAAACATGAGAGCCTTTGCCTTTTTGCAGATACTTCGGCGTAACGCCTCTTACAAACTGGTCAGGGCCCTTGCTCAAGGTCTGTGTGCCGCATGGTATAATCTTCTCTGCCCTCTGCCAAAGGTCTTCTGATAATGGAAATTTTACCCTCATCAAGCCTCCTGATAGATGATTACACAGATTTTTTAAAAAAAGCGATTACACAGATTTAAAAAAGTAATCGTGTTGCCTGAATCTGTGTAATCATAGTATCTCCTGTTTATCAATCTCCATGTCTGATATTTGCAACTATTATGCCACAAAACATTGACATTAAAACTAGAGAACTAACTTATTGATATTGCTTGATAATTATGAGATTTGCAGGATTTCAAATGGAAAAGATAATTTAAATTTAGAAAAAATTCTAGGTAAAGGCTGTCAAATATATGACTTCATTAGAAAAGTTTGGGGCAAAAAATGCTCGCCAGTATAACTATTATACCGAATCTGCATAATTTACAAAACTACCGCCATCGCACGAAAGCAAGAAATGGCTTTAGACAAGGCGGACGACGAGGAAAACCGCAGGCATACTTTTATAGTATGTTGAGGATTTTTCGAGGAGTCCAACACAGTATAAAGGCATTTATTGCTTTCGTATTACATCCCCACAATATTATACCCTGCATCCACATATATAACCTCGCCTGTTACGCCGCTTGACAGGCTGCTTGAAAGATAAAGCGCGGTGTTTGCAACATCCTCTGTAGTAATATTTCTTTTTAGAGGCGCCTTGTTTTCAACAGCATGGAGCATGTCTTTAAAACCGCTTATGCCCATTGCAGCAAGGGTCTTTATAGGCCCTGCTGATATTGCATTTACCCTGATATTTTTCTGCCCCAGGTCTGCTGCAAGATATTTCACGCTCGCCTCAAGCGCAGCCTTTGCAACGCCCATTACATTGTAATTCGGCACAACCTTTTCGCTTCCGTAGTATGTCATTGTTATAATACTCCCGTTGTTTGTCATAAGGGGATACGCCCTCTTTGCAAGCGCAACCAATGAATATGCGCTTACATCCATTGCAAGTTTAAAGCCTTCTCTTGATGTGTCAACAAACATGCCTTTTAATTCTTCCTTGTTTGCAAATGCAATTGAATGGATAAGTATGTCAAGACTTCCCCACTGCTGTTTTATGTTTTCAAACACAGCATCTATCTCGCTGTCATTTGTTACATCGCATGGCAGAATAACCTTTGAACTCACTGACTCTGCAAGGGGTCTTACCCTGCTTTCAAGCGCAGCGCCTGCATATGTAAATGCAAGTTCACAGCCTTCTTTATGCAAGGCCTGCGCGATTGCCCACGCAATGCTCCTTTCATTCGCAACGCCGAATATCACTGCCTTTTTATTATCAAGCATGCCCATTAAAAAAACCTCCGTATTAGAATTTCCAGCAATTTATACAGAGCGTCATAACTTTACATACCTGCGTTGCTCCTCGGCTCGTCGCTGCGGCGTATACTGGAAATACGCCTCACTCCTCGCCTTCGTCGCGCCTTGGTCTGTTTTGTTCTAACGCTCTGTATGCTGTTCTGCTTATAACGCTGTGTATAGCATTCCCCGCATATTTTTTCAATTGATTTATTGCAAAATTTTGCTATCATTCTATCATGCCTGAATTAAGACTAAATCTAGTAACAAGGGAATGGGTGGTTATTGCCCGTGAAAGGGCAAAAAAGCCGGAGGATTTTAAAAAGGCAGGCTATATAAAAAAAGAAATAGAGCCTTTTATTGATACATGCCCTTTCTGCCCGGGAAACGAATCAAAAACCCTTGGCGAGATATTCAGGATTTCTGCTGGGAAAGACTGGAAGGTCAGGGTTGTGCCGAATAGATTCCCTGTGTTTTCCGCCGCAGGCGAAAGGCTCAGAAAAACAGACGGGCTTAAACGAATGGTAAGCGGAGTAGGCGCGCATGAGGTTATAATAGAAACCCCGCTTCACAATATGACAACTGCGCTCCTTCCTGTTGAACAAACAACTGACATTATCAGGACATACAAAAACCGTTTTATTTCGCTGCATCAGGATCCAAGGATTGAGCATGTTATAATCTTTAAAAATCACGGAGAAGGCGCAGGCGTATCTGTTGAACATCCGCACTCTCAGGTAATTGCAGTGCCAATAATACCTATTCAATTCAGAGACAGGTTTGAGTCTGCCGCTCATTTTTTCGATGACACGGGCGAGTGCCTTATGTGCATGACAATAAGAAAGGAAAAAGAGGAAGGGACAAGGGTTATTCTGGACACCGAACACTTTCTGACATTCATTCCATATGCCGCCTTATCGCCGTTTCACACATGGATATTTCCAAAAAGGCATTCAGCATCATTCTCTGACATAACAGATTTAGAAATCAAAGACCTTGCCAACACATTAAAAACAATACTTTCAAAACTTTACTATGGTCTTGACAACCCTGATTTTAATTATGTATTACGCTCTCACAGGCCAAGAGACTGCGATATGGAATATTTTCACTGGTATATAAGCATTGTTCCGAGGCTGTCAAAAGAGGCAGGCTTTGAACTGGGCAGCGGCATGTACATCAACCCCAGCATCCCTGAAGAAAATGCAAGATTTTTGAGAGAAGTGAAGGTTTAGTCGGTTGTCAAAAAATGCAACTGCATTTTTTTGGGTTTACACTGAAATATTCTCACCAGAAAATCATTGACCAGTTCAATCAGATTTTTCGTTGATTGTTTTATTTTCAAAACCGCGTCTTTCGCGGAATCGGGCAATTGGCCGAAAGAACCGCCGTAAAGCAATTCGCTGAAACCTTTTATAATCGCCATCGGCGCCTTGATTTGATGCGAAGCGAATGAAAGAAATTCCGATTTGAATCTGTTTAATTCATCAAGCTGTTTATTAACGGCTTGAAACATTTTAGCCAAAATCATTAATTCCTCGCGCTGTTGGTCTTGTTTTCTGATGCTGTGGACGAGAAAATAACTGAAAATACTGACCAAAACCAAAGTGATTCCCGCCACCGGCCGCATTGTGGCGGTATCGCTGATAAAAAGAAGCGAAGCAACCAAAAGCCACAAAGCGACAATCAAAACATTCGCGCCAATGAGTTTAATGTTGAAGGTTTTGAATTTGACAATAGAATAAGCAAGAAAACCGATAAAAATTGACATTCCGAAATAACCATATTGTTCAAGTCGCCAATTTTGAGTGAAACTCTGAGTAATATTCCCCCATTCCAATCCTATTAAAAATAGCAATATACCGATTGTAATATATAAAATCTGTTTCCTTAAAGCAGCATCTTTTTTGACTTGTGTATATCTTAAAATTGATAAAATAATAATCCAAGAAATAAAAATGAATTCTATTATAATACTATAATAAATAATTGAACCTTCTCCCACTGCTCTATCACAATTTGTAAAATCAAAAAATTCTAATGTGAATATGGTTGACAGCCTTATTATCATTGGTAATAATAATCCACTAATAACTAATTTCCCAAAAAAACTTAAATCTTTCTTTTCTATAAATATATATATTAAATAAAAACCAAGTGCGTAAATTATAGGATCTAATAATATAAGTACAGACCAAAAAAACATTGTATAGTACGATTTTTCAGTTGCCCATAAAATCAAATCAAAAAATAGCCATAATGAAAAAGAGAGAACAATAGAAATCAATATCTTATTGATTAAAAGTTTCCTACTTTTTAAGAAAATCAATAAACCCAGCGCTAATGAAACTAAAATAGGTACTAAATGAGAATAATAAACTAAATGGTTAAAAACATTGCCTGAAAATATCAAAAATTTCGCCGTATCCCAATTACAAATTGATGTGTCCATATTTTATAAATTTTTATGATATTTCTTTAAGTATACTTTTTTAAAGTAAGTTGGTATATACGGCAAATACTTTTTAAAAGTTTTTATTGGTAAAAACTGGATTGAACTAATTATTTTTCTGCAACCTCTTTGCTCACAACAACATTTCATCTTCCAAAAAACATCATGCTCAGAAATAGAATAATCAAAGGTTATTTCTTTGTCTTTCCTGATATTTTTTAATGCCACAAAAGTGATATTACCTTTAATACCGGCGTTTGGATTGCAAGAAATGGTTTATAAAACCAAAAGGGGTTCCGGCTATATCTATCCATACATTCTCGCCTATTCCAATCCAATTCGGCCCCATTTGAGATTCTTCAGCGTTTTTAGCATCTGTTGTAAATTTTTTAATCAATCCCTTTGCAGTAAAAATTGTTTCTCCTTTTTTAATATCTTTTTCCGCAAAAATTCCTTTTCCTTGTGTTTTACTTTTTTTAATATAAATTTTTGCCATAATTTATTTAACAATAATCGGAGATATCATTGTTTTTGCTTTCCAATATTCACAATTTCTCGGTGGATTAACTCTTACAATTGCTTTTTTAATATTTTTTAATTTAAATCCCGCTTCTTGCAACTTTTTTAAATGGGTTCTGCTGAAATTATTCACTTCATCGGAATAATAAGTAAAAATTCCGCCTGATTTTAATTTTCTGTAAGCAAAAGGAAAAAAGATAAAATGAATTTTATCAAATTCTTTTTCAGTTAAAGGAAAAGTGTCAAATAAAATTCCGTCAATACTCTCATCGGGAATTTTATCTATCACTTCTTCCCAAAATCCCTCTAAAATTTCGGTTTTATATTTTGCTTTCTTTGCGAATTGTCTCGCCTTTTTAGCCACTTCTTTATTTGCCTCAATAATAATGTGTTTTTTAATGTTATGCCGTTGAATAAATCCCGCTGAAATTCCCATTCCAAAACCCAATTCTAAAACAGTCCCGCCTTTTAAAGTGGATATTCTTGCCAACTCTTTCATATACGGAGTTTCCCAATCTTCCATAACCGCTTGATCAAAAATTTTTAATTCGTGGTCGGAATAATCCGCTTTAGCCGTTTTCCAATCAGACTTTTTATTTATCTTGTCCATTTTCTCTTTCAATCCTCTCTCCCATTTTGTTTTAAGCGCATTTTTATTTTTCATAAATTTATTTCTTTTTTTCTTTTGCGTTTTTTGCCACATATTCGTCAAATTCAATGGCTATAACTTTTTTTGCCCCTGCTCGTGCCGCAAAAAGGGCGAGGATTCCGGAGCCAGTCCCCATATCCAAAACAATATGACTCGGCTTAACCGCCCTTTTTATCGCCACTTCAAAACCCCTTGTCCTTTTTTCATCTACAAGACATTCATTCACTAAATCTATTTCACTGAAAGCTTGTTCAGGCATAAATGTTTAACCTTATTATTCCCTCTCCCCTTGTGGGAGAGGCGGGTACCCATACAAAGTATGGGTGGGGTGAGGGGGATTAAAATAATTTTCACCCTCCCCTTAATCCCCTCCCGTCAAGGGAGGGGAGATATTCTGCGCTCTCTGCTGCATATAATTCCTATGTTGTTTTTTTGGTGGGCGCAGCACATCCTGCTTACTATTCAATTTTTAAGTTTGACACCTTTGCAGCCTATTTGATAAGATTGCCATGTATCTAAACATTGGAGATGATATGATTACCGTTAAATCAAGCAAAAAAGACCTGATTGCCTTTCCCGAAAACCTCCTGAATAAACTTGGTATAAAAGAAGGGGAAAAGATTGATGTAAGGGCAAAAAAGGGCTCACTTGTTATCATTAAAGAGGCAGAAGAATTTTTTGCCCTGGAGGGTTCACTTAAAGATGTTGACATTGAAACCCCCATTAATGAACTTCGCAAGGATTGGGAAAAGTGGAAACCAGAATTATTGTAGACACGGACATTATTATTGACTACCTCAAAAAGAGGCAGCCGGGAGCCGAACTTCTTAAAAAGGCTTATCTCAAATACAGCATCCATGTAACCTCTATAACAGTCTATGAACTTCTTTACGGCGTCCAGAAAAACGGCAGAGTAGACCTTATAAACAGGCTTCTCAGATATGTAACTATTATCCCTTTTGATGATGCAGCAGCAAGGAAAGCCGCGGCTATCCATTATGCCCTCAAAAGCAAAGGGATGGATATTGGAATCAAAGATTCTTTTATCGCAGGTATCTGCGAGGCTCATAACATGTCGCTCCTTACTGGAAATTTAAAGCACTTTAATCGCATACCGAGTTTAAAACTCCTTTCATTTGAATAAAAAGGGGTTAAAAATTTCGGGCATAAGATGTTTAACTTACCTATCTGTTTTCAATTTTTAGTAGGGGTTTGATTCATCAAACCCGCATATCGGGTCGGATAAATCCGACCCCTACTCCTTATATTCAATTTTCCAAGCGGGTTCAATTTTGCAAATTGAACCCGAATAGTTTGTATCAAGGTAATCACGAAATTTAGGGAGCAGGTTGCAAAATCTTATCTTTAAATCCGTTATCTAAAATATTTCTTTCTTGCGATTTCTGCCACATATTCGTCAAATTTAATGACTCTGCCTCTTTTTTTCACATCTAGCCACTCTTCAAAGAGTCCATTGAGAACCTTTTTTTTATAATGGTAACGAAATACTTCTATTGAGATTATAAATAGGACAGATAAAAAATAAATGAGATATTGGTTCAAAAAATGCCAGAAATTTGCAAAACTAAAACTGTATGGCGGTCCTACAAACCTAGAGATCAATACTATAACAAAAACAATAGCACCAGAGTAATCATATAATATATTATTACATTTAGATTTATCCTTCACAATTTTTTTAAGTTTATCATCCCCAAATTTAGGGTATGAATCAGATTGACTTATTTGCTGCGCTAGAAAG
Organism: Deltaproteobacteria bacterium; assembly: GCA_016234925.1. Lineage (GTDB taxonomy): Bacteria > Desulfobacterota > GWC2-55-46 > UBA9637 > GWC2-42-11 > JACRNI01. The sequence continues at coordinate 29,557 of JACRNI010000033.1, forward strand.
ACATTTTTATAATAGTGCCAAAAAGCCCTTTCTGGCAGTGAAAATGGGTACACTAATAATAGCAATATCCAAACAAGTGAATTTAACATTGCATTATAAAAATAAGGTTGTGTATATGGTGTAATGCCATTATTTAATATCTCTGTTAATATCGCATTATTATTGGTTTTCCAAATACTGTGCCTTGAAAGTTCAAAAAATATGTAAAAATAAAAGAACAAAACAACAAAAAATAAAAAATTAAAGAATGCCCATGCTATTCCACTATCTTTCTCTCCTCCTGAAAAATTAGGTCTACTTTTATTAGTATCATCAGTATCTCCTACAGGTAACAATAAGTAGTGCTTTATTTCTGGCAAGACATCGCAAAGTATTTTACGAAGGTGTTGTATAGACTTCCAATATCTTATCTTGTGATTTTTAGACTTACTATATTGTCGTTGTCCCATGTGTAGTAAAAAATACACAAAAATAGATATAAATATGCCGAATCCACCGTATAGTAACCCTACAATGCTTTCAGGATGGGCTAGAACAAGTTTTAATCCTAAAATAGTATAAGCAATATATGAAGACAATATTGTTAAAAATACTTTTATGTAAGAAGATATTTTATCATTGATAAATCTAATTTCAGCGAATAATTGATTATATTCATTGATTAGATAGTTCGTGGGGAAAGTCCCCTTATATTCTTTATATGGACTTAATCCTTTTTTGATTCCTTTTGTAATTTTATTCTCATCCATTTTAATCTCTAGTATTTATCCCATGATAAAAATAACCCTTTAAACCTCTCAAAAAACCAAGATAGATTAGGTTTATGCCTGCGTTTTATTTTTGAATCAACAAATCCTTGAGCGATGAAGTCCAAGGCGATTGTGGCATCGCAAAAAACCTGATCATTATATCCGCTGCTCACCTCTTTGCCCCAAGAAATCGGCTCGGTCATAACTCCGCAGCCGGACAATCCTCCCCATTGCGGAGAATCGGTTGTAATTTGAAAGGCGTATTTAAAAGGATAAACCTTTTCGCTCCAATCTTTTAATGCCTGAGATACGGCAACGAGTTGGATGAAATCCTTTGGCACTCCTCCGCCGATGTAGCCCGCTGATTTTTCATATTTGTTTTTTCTGCCCCATTCCGCTATTTCCAGAATTTCTTCTTGGTCAAAAAACTGCTCTATAATAAGATTGCGTTTTGTTCTTGAATCTCCATTAAACGCCCTGATATACGCTTCACCGAAACCGCTGTCAACCAATGCCGGAGAAAACACCGGAACTTTGTGATGAGCCGCGTATGTCAGAATGCTCCAGATGTTTTTCTTTTTAAGCCATAGCCCAAATTGATAAAGAAATTGCGAAGTGGAAAATACGGTCGGTTCTTTGAGTTTAGCGTTTAATTCCCTGAAAAACGCGGCAATGAGGTCTTCTAATTTTCTATAATCGTATTCGTCCGCCGCATGGTCGTAAAACCTGTCCAGTTTTTGCTTTAATAATTTTTTATCGTCAACAAACCACGGGTCAACTTTGTAATATTTATGCCCCATTGCCTCGTAAATATCTTCTGATATATTCGCGCCAGTGCTTACTAAAACATCAATAAAGCGGTTTTTTATAAGATAACAGACAAGCGGCCAATATCCGGCGCTGGAAAGCGAGCCGCTCAATCCCAGAAAAATCATATTGCGGGGCGATAGAATCATCTCTCTCCAAACTTCATAGACTTCTCCCAAAGCCCTTGATTGAAAAGACTGATTTTTTATTTCCAGAAGTTTTTTATGGAAATCTTTTTTGGAGATTTCTATGGGCTGACGAATGTTGTTTTTGATGTTGTTTTCCATATTGAACCTGAAAATACCTTCTTTTAATCCCCCTGTATCCCCCTTTAGAAAAGGGGGGAAAGTTTTGTCCCCCTCTTTCATAAAGAGGGGTTAGGGGAGATTATTTTCATGCCCCTTTGTGAGACAAGGCTCGTGAGGGTTTGTCCCGAAAATGCCCCATATGTCCTGTAGGGGCTTGATTTATCAAGCCTGCTTATTCGGGTGTCATAAATGCCACCCCTACATTATTTTAGATGTTTTGGTATTTATCCTAATCATGCAAACCTTGAAAGTAAGATTATTGATGTTATTGCCATGATGACCCCGGCAACTTCATAATGGTTTAAGGTTTCATTAAACACAAAGACGCCAAGGAGTGTTAAAAGTATGACTGTAGTAAGGGAATAAACGACTGCAATGGTAGCCAGTTTTAGATACTTCATAATATATACCCATGGAAATACAGTTAAAGAATAAACCAATAAGGCTATTAAAAACTCTTTGTTTTTAACAGGCTTATCGTGAAGACTTGCAACCTTGAGAAAATAGTCTGCGATTATGGTTGGAAAGGCTTCAATGATAATTATTGCTGCAATCGCTAGTATTGGTCTGGTCATAAGAGATAATAAGTGTCAGTGTTTAGTGTTTGCGTCAGAAGTAGCCGCGGACATTTATGTCCGCAATTAAAAAATCCGACCTCAAGGTCGGCAACTACAGCATTTGCATCAACATACATTCTTTGTCGGATACCTTGTGCCCCGTTTAATGAAGTTTGTTTCTACATCTTTAAGTTCAAACCTTTTCTTGAAATAACTTATTATAAAGTCAATACCCATATTGTCCTTGCATGTATAAATATCTGCGCTCAAAAAACCTCTGCACGGAAATGTGTGGATGCTTATATGGCTCTCTGCAATCACAACAAACCCGCTCCATCCACCGCAGTCTTTGATAGAGTTATCTGGCGCATAATATACATGGGGCTTGCAGAGTTTTTTCATGCCAAGTAATTCTGGTAATTCATTCAGGCACTTAACAACCAGCCTCTTGTTGTTCAGTTTTTCAAAACTGCCTTTATATCCGTCTATGCACAGATGTTCGCCAAAGGTGGATGAAGGGGTGTATGCGGTTTTCGGCTTTTTTACTTTCATGTCAGTTGTATCAATTAGATGATTGCAAAATTTCCCAAAGATTACAAGTTTCAATAGAATTTGTCAATAACTTTCGCCTCTTGATTTGTAGATATTTAGAACCTGCGGTTGTATGATTTGCCAAAGAGGTATTATGGATATGGCTAATCGGGAAAATAAGGAGATTGGTTTAAGGATTAAAAAGGTGAGGACAGCGCTCGGTATTTCTCAGATGAAATTGGCAGATGCGGTTGGCGTATCATTTCAACAGATACAGAAATACGAGAGCGGCGCAAACAAGGTGTCAATTGAAAAACTTAAAAGGATCGCAGCGATTTTGAATGCACCCCTCTTATATTTAATTGGGGTAGAGAAGAAGCGAGGTAAAGAGGATATTATAGCGGAAAAAGGCGCAAGATATGGTCAGATTGGGCTAGAAGACTTGTCAGCAGAGGAAATACACTTGTTGCTACAGTTTCGTTCAATTAAGAATGATAGTGCAAAAGAAGGAATTGTTTTGTTATTAAAGGGGTTGGAGCAGAGTGAAAAGCGTAAATAAATTTAACATCACCCTTCTCTCTTATATCCGCACCCTTCATTCGGGCATTTGATTGCATTGCCTTCTTTAGAATGTTTCTCAATAAGGATTTTAAAGCCGCATTCAGGGCATTTTTCATTTATTGGCTTATCCCACAGCGCATATTTGCATTTAGGATAGTTTGAGCAGCTGTAAAAGATTTTCCTTTTCTTTGACTGCCTTTCAACCATATTGCCGTCGCAGCCTTCTTGAGGACATTTTACGCCAATGGACAACGGCTTTGCAGTCTTGCACTGCGGATAGTCTGAACATGCCAGAAACCTGCCAAACCTGCCTGTTTTAACAAGCATTGACTTTCCGCAGTTAGGGCATTTTTCTCCTGTATCTTCCTGCACAATCTCAACTACACTAACCTTGCCGTTTTCATCTGTAGAAAATTCCTTTGTGTTTTTACATTCAGGATAAGCGGGGCACGCAAGGAATTTGCCGTTCCTGCCCCATTTTATATTCATGAACTTTCCGCACTTATCGCACTGTATATCAGTTGGAATTTCCTGCTTCTTGACATCCTTCATCTCAACCTTTGCCTTTTCTAAACTCTGTTTAAAAGGGGCGTAAAATCCCCTCATTGCGTCAAGCCATTTGAGTTTTCCATCCTCTATCTTGTCAAGGTCTTCTTCCATATGCGCTGTAAATTCCACATTTAAAATATCAGGGAAACTCTTTACAAGAAGGTCTGTAACCATAAAACCAAGTTCAGTCGGGATAAACTGGTTTTTTTCTTTTACAGCATATTCCCTGTCCTGAATAGTTGAAATGATCGCGGCATAGGTCGACGGTCTGCCAATGCCGTTTTCCTCAAGTTCCTTTACAAGCGTGGCCTCTGTAAACCTTGGCTGAGGCTGTGTAAAGTGCTGCTTTGGCAAAAGGTTTAAGAGTTTCAAAACATCTCCTTTTGCAAGAGAAGGAAGCGCTGCCTCTTCTTCTTCTTCATCCCTTGCCTCTGCATATACTGCTGTGAAACCTGCAAATTTAACAATAGAGCCGTTTGCCTGAAACAGATATTTTCCAGCATCTATCAAAACCGCTGTCTGGTCAAGGATTTGAGGCATCATCTGGCTTGCAACAAATCTATTCCAGATGAGTTGATAAAGCGCGAAATGGTCTTTTGAAAGGAATTTTTTTACTGCCTCAGGCGGATGTTGAAAATATGTGGGTCTTATTGCCTCGTGCGCATCTTGAGCGCCTTTTTTGCTTTGATAGGCATTTGGTTTTGCAGGCAGATATGCGCTGCTGAATCTTTCTTGAATATATGCCCTTGCATCCCTGACTGCATCAGATGAGACCCTTGTTGAATCTGTTCTCATATATGTTATAAGCCCGACAGAGCCTTTTTCGCCGAGTGGGATGCCTTCATACAACTGCTGCGCAATCATCATTGTCTTTTTTGCTGTAAAACCCAATTTCCTTGCCGCATCCTGCTGGAGTTTGCTTGTTATAAAAGGCGGCAAAGGATTTCTCTTTCTTTCTTTTTTTTCAACATCCCTTACTGCAAAATCTTTTCCCTCAACCTCTTTTAATATTTTATTTGCATCCTGCTCATTTTTTATCTCTAATTTCTTGTCATCTTTTTTGGTTAACTTTGCCTTAAAACCTGTGCCTGTCTTTTCAAGTTCCGCTGTTATGCTCCAGTATTCCTGCGGCACAAATGCCTTGATTTCCCTTTCCCTCTCGCATATAAGTCTTACAGCAACAGACTGAACCCTGCCGGCGCTTAAGCCATATCTCACCTTTTTCCAAAGGATCGGGCTTATCTCGTAGCCGACCAATCTATCAAGGATGCGTCTTGCCTGCTGCGCCTCAAACTTGCTCCTGTCAAGCCTTGAGGGCGATTTTATTGCCTCAATAACGCCCTTTTCAGTTATTTCGTTAAATAGAACCCGATATATATTATCTTTTTTTCCGTCGACCTCTTCTGCAATATGCCATGCAATCGCCTCGCCCTCCCTGTCAGGGTCAGGCGCAAGATATATTTTATCAGCAGACTTGGCAGCCTTTTTAAGTTCAGCAATCACCTTTGTCTTGCCCTTGATTGTTTCATAATGCGGGGCAAAATCATTTTCTACATCAACGCCGAGTTTGCTCTTTGGCAAATCCTTTACATGGCCTATAGACGCCTTGACAGTAAAATCCTTTCCCAGAAACTTATTTATTGTCTTTGCCTTTGCAGGCGATTCAACTATTACCAATGATTTTGGCATATAACCCCTTTACCTTATAAAATTCCAAATCTCAAATTTCAAATTACAAATAAATTCCAATTGCCAAAACTCCAATGACAGAAAGAACTTGAAATTTACTGCCTTTAATGGCTCATCTCTTTCCAGTCTTCTTCTATAATCTTTATTGCCTTTTCCTTCCAGTTTTTTTTAGAACTTGCGGAAAGCATCATTGCGGAGATTACCTTTATATCATCTTTTTTGATTTGCGGTATATCAAGCATAAGCGCCCTTTCTATGATTTCTTCCTGCAGTTTAGAGTCAATAAAACCCATCTCCTTTAGTTTCAGCAAAAATCCCTGCGCCTCATTGGAAAATCTTGCCTTTTCAAATGAAGCAAAAACCCTCATAGACTTATCCATCATAACAGCCCCTTTGTCAATCATCACGGCTTTAATCCATGCAATTGCGGCATTTACCTCTTTAGGCGAATAACCCTGAAGATTAAGCGATGCCTTCCACATCCTTTCATCGCCTATTTCACCTTCTTCTATTACATATTGGATAAGCACAGCGATAATTTCCCAAATCTTCTTTTGCATCTTGCCTCCTTAAATCAGGTAAAGTAAAAACAGGAATAGGTAAAGGGTAAAGATTTTTCTCTACCTATACCTCTACCTGTATCTATCCTATACCTGTTTCTTATAAAATATCTTGCCGGGCCCTTGTCCTATAAAACCCTTTATCTCCATATCCAGAAGGATTGCATTTATCTTTGAGACAGACAGTCCTGTCTCCTGTATTATTGTGTCTATTAAAAGAGGTGAACCCTCTAAAAGATTCAATATATTTTCTTCTTCTGGCAGTAAATCCCGATTTTCAGCAATATTTTCTTTTCTAACCCCTCTCTGGACAGGGAGTTCATCAAGTATATCTTCGGTGCATTCTATTAGTTTGGCGCCGTCCTTTATGAGTTTGTTTGTCCCTTTGCTTCTCTCAGATGTTATCGCGCCGGGCAGGGCAAACACATCTCTGCCGTAATCAAGCGCAAGCCTCGCAGTAATAAGGGAGCCGCTTTTTAAAGACGCCTCCACAACCAAAACGCCGTGCGACAATCCGCTTATTATCCTGTTTCTCATAGGAAAGTTTTGCGGTATAGGCGGCATACCCATTGGATACTCTGAAATAACCGCGCCATTTTCAGTAATCTCTCCAAATAGTTTCTTATTCTCCTGCGGATAAATAATATCTATGCCGCAGCCCAAAACAGCAATCGTCCTTCCCTTGCCAGATAATGCGCCTCTATGTGCGGCTGAATCAATGCCCCTTGCAAGACCGCTTACAACCGTAAGCCCTGCCTCTGCCAGTTCCCTTGCGAGCCTTTCCGCTGTTGTAATGCCGTAATGGCTCGGCGTCCTTGTGCCAACAACCGCTACTGCAAGATTATCTTGCTCAAGGATATTTCCCTTTACATAAAGATATGGAGGGGGGTCGTTGATGGTCAATAGATTTTTTGGAAAGTTATTATCTTTGATTGTTACAATTGATACATTATGTTTTTGAATCAGGCTTATCTCTTTTTCTATTTCTTCCCATTCCTTAAATCTCTTTACTGCAAGCGCTGATTCTTTTTTTAATCCCTCTACTTCCAAAAGTTCTTCAATGGATGCTTTAAATACATTTTCCGGGCTGTGAAACCTATTTATAAGGGATTTATAAACTGCCTTGCCAATCTTTGGAATGCAGTTCAATCCAAGCCAGTATCTCAAGTCCTTTGGATTTGATATGTGAACTTTGGCATTTGACATTTCCCTATTCTGCTGTCATTACCCAATCGCCGGCCACTATAGATTCTATGCTCTGAGTAATTATGGCTGAAGATGTATCATCCTGCGCATTGATTATAATAACCCTTCCTATCTCCTTTTCAGGAAGAGGAACATCCTTTTCTGTGACAGGATGAGACGCATCTTTTCTTGGCCTAAAAACACTCAATACATTGCCGGCATCAATGCCGTGCTTTTTGCCCTTATCTATATAGACTATATCGCCTTTTGCAGAATCAACCCTCTTTTCAAGCCCTGTAATGACAACGCCGTAAACGATTTTCCCTGCCTTTTTTATTTCAACCTCTGTTATTGGCGGCTCAAAGGATTTCAGTCTGTCTCCTACATTTATCTCCTTATATGTCTTGTTAATCCTTCCAACAGCAGCATCTCGTCTTATCTCAATAACTTCAAGACTTCCCAGAATGTCAATTATAACCCCTGCCTTCTTGTCAGTTACAGGGTGTTTTATCTCATCAACCACTCTGAATACATTAAATCTGTCGCCTATCTTTGCCGTTACATCGCGAAATAAAACAAACACGACATCGCCCTTGTTAAAAATCGTTTTATCATCTGCGCCCTTAACAATAATGCCTGTGTTTAAGGCATCATTTGACGATAAAAAACCGCCTCTCTGGAGCATGGTTGATGTTATCTTTTCAGCAGAATCCGCTCTGTTAAACAAAACCAATAAAAAAAATATTGCCAGTAAAAATTTTGTTTTGTTCATAGTATCTCCTTTTACTTTTTAATTATTTTTGCAAAAATTTCTTCACTTCTTTGCAAGAAACTTCATCTCCTAGCTCACATGCCCTTTGTAAATCATAAAATATCCGAGGGTAAGATTTGGAGATTGTTTTTCCATTTTCTCTTTCTACCTCTTTTAAAGCCTTGCACCCACCTTCATCTCCCATGTTACAAGCCTTTTGTAAATCAGAGATTGCATTGCCTGTCTTTTTTAACATAGCATAAGCAAGCCCACGATTGTAGTAGTTAAGGGCATAAGTCGGGTCTAATTCAATTGCCTTATTAAAATCCTCAATCGCCCTGTCCTGTTGTCCTTTATTAGCATAAGCAATTCCACGATTGTAATAGACTAAGGCATCATTCGGGTTTAATGCAATTGCCTTATTATAATCCTCAATTGCCCTGTCCTGTTGACTTTTATAAGCATAGGCAAAACCACGACCAATATAGGAAGCAGCAGAATTAGGGTTTAATGCAATTGCCTTATTAAAGTCCTCAATTGCCCTGTCATGTTGTCCTTTGTAACCATAGGTAAGCCCCCGACTGTAGTAGGCTTCGGCATCATTTGGGTTTAATGCAATTGCCTTATTAAAATCTTCAATAGCCTTGTCCTGTTGTCCTTTGTTAAGATAAGCAAGCCCACGATTGTAGTAGTCAAGGGTATAAGTTGGATCTAATGCAATTGCCTTATTATAATCATCAATTGCATTGTCAAGTTGTCTTTTATAAGCATAGGTAATACCACGAGCGCTATAAACAGCAGCATAATTTGGATCTAATGCAATTGCCTTATTAAAGTCCTCAATTGCCCTGTCATATTGGCCTTTGTAACCATATGCATATCCGCGACTTAAATAAGGAATGGCATTTTTAGGATTTAATGTTATTGCTTTATTATAAAGTTCAATTGCTATATCATATTGACCTTTTCCAATATATGCAATTCCCATATTGCTATAGGCTTCGGCATAACTCGGATCTATTGCAATTGCCTTATTAAAGTCCTCAATTGCCTTGTCATGTTGCCCTTTGTTATGATAAGCAAGCCCACGATTGTTATAAGCGAAGACATCATCCGGGATTAAGGCAATTACATTTGTATATGCCTCTATTGCCTTATCACGTTCTTTATTTAGGCTGTAAGTATATCCTTTTTCAAACCACTCATTAGCCTGAAGTAACTTTTCTTCCTCTGCAATCTTTGCTTTTACCTCTTTTCTTTCTTTTTCACCCTTTGCCTGTGCCAATTGTTTCTTTAATTCCTCATTCTCCCTCTGGCTCCTTGTATAATCTTCCTGTATCTTTTTGTAATCGTCAACAAATAATTTATCTTTAACCTTAATCTTATTTGCCATCTCCTCTGTTTTATCAAGATTGACCTTTGCGTTGATTTTTACCCAAAAGTTAATGCCGTCTCCGACAATAGTCCTTTTCTTGTCTAATACAGTAACCTCCATCAAGCCCGATGCAATGACCTTGATTTCATCTTCTGTCAGTTGGAAGTTTTTTACCTTTGAATAACTCTCAACATAAGTTCCTGCCTCTTCCAATGCAGTCCGTTTTGCCTGTAATAATGCCCTGCTCTCCGCAACAGTCGGCGTTTCGCCGTCGCCCATGTTGTAAGTTCCTTCTGCAACAATCTCTTTAACTTGCGCAAAACTAAGGGATGAATAGAACAAGGAAAAGACAACAATGACTGCAAGGATGTATCTCATAATCTCCTTTTAAGGCACAGCCTGCTTACTTTATTTTTAGAAACTCTTCCGCTGAAATTCCTGCCTGTTTTAATATTGCCCTCAAAGTTCCTTCGGGCATATCTCCAGATACTTAAATCCCGCAAGATTTCCCACAATCACATGCCTACTACAATTTCAATATCAATCTCTTTATCAGGTATTACAATCCCCGGCGGCAACGGGTCTCCATGTTCTTCAAATGACTCTATAAGTTTTCTTGCCACATCCTGATATATCTCTATTGTTTCAGCAATCGTTCTTCCTTGAGCAACTAAACCGGGTAAAACTGGACTGGTAGCAAGATAACCCCCTTGTTCAAGGGCAGTGATGTGCAACTTCACAAATATCTCAGACATAACGCGCCTCCTGTTTTAAAAAATATCCAAGGCAATTCACTTTTTTTGGGCGCAGCCCAATCCCATATCTGTGCAATCTCATTTTATTTCTCTTTTGAAGAAATTGATTACACAGATTTTGGGAATACGATTACACAGATTAAAGACTACTATTTTGTTTTAATCTGTGCAATCTGCCTTTATAATCAGTGTAATCTTTCATATCTTCTCTTTTAATTTTTCCTTTGCCTTTTCAGCAGCATCGCTTTTTGGATATTTATCAATCAATTTTTTTAAGGACTCCACTGCCTTATCTTTGTCGCCCATCTCAAGATAAGAAAGACCGACCTTTAAAAAGGCATCGGGGGCTTTATTTTCATCGGGATAATTATCTACCACCTTCTTGAACTCAACAACCGCCTTTGCAAAATCCTTGTTTGAGTAATAGACCTCGCCTATCCAGTACTGCGCATTATCAGCAAGGGGATTTTTAGGATAATGTTTTATAAACCTCTTGAAACCATTAACAGCCTCTTCAAGTTTCCCTGCCGCATAAAGCTCCTGCGCCTCGCGATAAAGCGTTTCAGGCTCTTGTATCTTTTCTTCTTTTTTCGCCTGCGCCGATGGCTTTACTTCTTTGCTTTTTTGTTCTTCCTTTGCCGGTTCTATTTTTTTAGGCTCTTCTTTTTTAGGTTCCTGCTTTACAACATCTTCAGGGGTAATCTTTACAGTCTTTAATTCATCAGGCGGCTTAACAGGGATTGCCATTGTCTTGATTTCATCAACATCTTTGTTGACATTATTCAATCTCTCCTGCAGCAAGAAAATCTTGTTGTTTAACTCCTCTGTCCTTACAATATTTTCAGACTGCGCCTTTTTAATATCTGCAATACTGCCCTGCATATCCTTCATCATCATCTCGTGCCTCTGCGTTTCAGCGCATCCTGAAAATGCAAAGACAATCAATGCGGCAAAAATGATTTTGATTTTAACGGATTTCATAATGCCTCCTGATAGATGATTACACAGATTTTTAAAAAAAACGATTACACAGATTTAAAAAAGTAATCGTGTTGCCTGAATCTGTGTAATCTGCCTTTATAATCTGTGTAATCATAGTATCTCCTTTTAACGCAATCAACCCAAAAATATTTTAAAAGTTAATCCCCTTTCTCATATTTTGTCAAGAGAAAAACTTTTGTAAGAACCATGTTTGCTATTGACAACATCTCATTTATTGTTTTAATATTACCGCAGAATTTTATTAAATCAAAAACAAAGGGAGGCTGAAAATGAATGCAATAAGGAAATGGTTTTTTACACGGCCGCTGGCAATATATCTTGCATTTGCGTGTTTTATTATTGCAAGTGTTCCGTCAAACTCATTAGCCTTTATAATCCCATCCCAGACAGCACAAACAGCATTTGACAGGTCTAGTGACATGTCAACTGTGCAAAGGGCGCTGGAATCAAAGGCTGTAAGCCAGAGGCTCTCTGAATTAGGGCTTACAATGGATGAGATAAACAAGAGGATAAATAATTTGACTGATTCTGATCTGCATCAGTTTGCAAGCCGACTTGACAGCATACATGCCGGCGGCGACGGCGGGATTGGTGTTGTTATAGGCGTCCTTTTAGTTGTCGTCCTTGTGCTTGTCATCCTAAACCTGACAGGACACAAGATTATAGTAAAATAGCATTGAAAAACATAATAAATATATCAAAAAGGATGGCGGTTTTTGCCATCCTTTTTTTTATCTTTGAATGTGCAGGAGGGTGCGCAGGCAGTATAGACAGTTCTGCTCTAAAACAGGATATTGCAAAAAACCCGTCAAAAGGACATTATATAAATGATGTCCCTTTTATCGCGCAGGAAGAATTCTTTTGCGGCCCTGCCTCGCTTGCAATGGTCTTAAATTTTTACGGAATAACGATTACGCAGGAAGAGATTGCAAAAGATATATATAAAAAAAAACTTAAAGGCGCATTAAACATAGACCTTTTGATATATGCAAGGCAAAAGGGCTTTCAAGCAAGATACTACAGCGGCAGTATTGATGATTTAAAGGCAAATATATCTAACAATGCGCCGCTGATACTTCTTTTAAATCTAGGCTATGAAATCTATCCTGTGTATCATTATATAGTCGCCGCAGGGTTTCACGATGAAAAGAATTTTATAATTGCGCACTCTGGAAAAGAAAGAGACAAGACATTTTCTTACAAAGAACTGCTAAAGGCATGGGAAAAAACATCCTTCGGAACTCTGCTTATAACCCCTTTTGAAAAGAAATGAGAAACTCACGACTCACGACTCGCATCGCACGATTTTATTTGCAACTTGCAGCATGCGTCTTGCAGATTTTCTTATACGGCTGCGCCAACTTGCCGCAGTTTGTAATTACAAAAGATGTTTTAACCGCAGAGGAGCATACAAATCTTGGTGTGGCATATGAATCAAAGGGAGAACTTGACCTTGCAGTAAAGGAATACAAAAAGGCTGTAGAAAAATACAGCGGCTATGCAATTGCATATTTCAATCTTGGGAATATCTATCTTGAAAAAGGTCTGTATGATGAGGCAGAGGAATATTATCTGTCTGCAATAGAAAAATCCCCTTCAAACGCTATATTTTACAACAACCTCGCATGGCTTTACATCTATGGCAAATATGATTTGGAAAAGGCAGAAAGATATGCAGGAGATGCCCTTAAACTTGACCCTTCAAAAAAACATATATACCTTGATACGCTTGGGGTAATATATACCTATCAAAAGGAATTTAAAAAGGCGGAAGAAATACTCATGGATGCCCTAAAGTCTGCGCCAAATGGAGATGCTTCATCGCTTGACCACATATACAAACATCTGTCTGATGTGTATGATAAAATCGGGGACAGAGAGAATTATCTAATACAAACGCAATAAATGTCTTTATACTGCGTTGGACTCCTCGGAAAATCCTCAACATACCAATTAGTATGCCTGCGGTTTTCCTCGTCGTCCGCCCCCCGATTAAAACATTCGAGGGCAGGCTTGTCTAAAACCATTTCTTGCGTTCATAATGGCTTAAGGTTTAAAAAGCTTTTTCATCTATGCCATCGTATGATGTAACTTTATTTAATGCGTTTGTATTAAATATAAAGAGGAAATTGGAAGGATTAAATCATAAATAATTGAAGAACCCCGCAGCAAGATGCAGGGATTCTCTGGATGGGTAAGGGAAAAGTTATTTATCCGTCCCATCACGGCAAGGGATTTAATTATTTATAGGGTAGGAGCCCTCTCCTGACGGCGATAACACAATCGCAAACAGGAGTTTGCCCTACCCAGCCTTTTGACCCCGCTCCAACCTGCCTGTGCCTGTCTGCTGTCGCACAGGCAGGCACGCAGACAGGGGAGCGGGGATTGCGGCGAGCATCCCGTTCAAACGGACTGTTTAATAACTCTCATACCTGTTTGTAATCGGCATCCTTCTGTCTTTTCCAAGGGCTCGGGGGGTGATTTTTATTCCCGGCGGAGACTGCCTTCGTTTGTATTCAGATGCATCAACCATCTTTATTACCTTTTTTACAATCTTTTCATCAAACCCCATTGCAATTATTTCTTCAAAACTCTTATCATCTTCAACATAAGCCTTTAATATCGGGTCAAGGATTTCATATGGAGGAAGCGTGTCTTGGTCAGTTTGGTTTGGGCGAAGTTCCGCAGTAGGGGCTTTTTCCAAAACCCTTTCAGGGATTAGCGCCCCTTGCCCCCACCCATCCCGACCCATCCTTCGGATGGGTGCCCCGATGGGTACCCGCCTTGCCCCTTCTCTTTTGCCATTTCTATAATCAGCCAATTTATAGACAAGGGTCTTTGGCACATCTTTTATAACAGCAAAACCTCCTGCCATATCCCCATAAAGCGTTGCATAGCCTACGCTCATCTCGCTTTTATTGCCTGTAGTCAGCACAAGCCATCCAAATTTGTTTGAAAGCGCCATGAGGATATTTCCCCGTATCCTCGCCTGAATATTTTCCTCTGCAGTATCCGGTTTTTTATTTTTAAATGGTTTAGAGAGGATGCTTAAATATTTTTTGAATGTTTCTTGAATCGGGATTATTATAAATTCAATGCCCAGATTTTTTGCAAGACTTCCCGCATCTTCTAAACTTGCCTTTGATGAATATCTGGATGGCATAAATATGCCTGTAACATTTTTTTTGCCAAGCGCATCAACTGCAATGCTTGCGACAACTGCAGAATCAATGCCTCCGCTCAAGCCTATAACTGCATGATTAAAGCCGTTCTTTTTTACATAATCGTGTGTGCCTAGAACAAGGGCATTATAGACCTCTTCAATTTGCGAAAAGGGATTGCCGACTTTCGGAACGAGAGGTTTAAATCTATTTCTATTTTTTGGTTTTGCATGAAGGACTATCTTTTGCACCCTTTTCATTTCTGCTTCAAGAGCGATCTTTTCCTTTCTCCTTCTTGGGTCATGGAGCCTGCTGCTGAATATTCCCTCTACATCAAGTTCAGCGATAATCAGGTCTTCTTCAAATGCCTTCCCATTGGCAATAACATTTCCTTTTTCATCTATTATCATGCCCTGACCGTCAAACACAAGTTCGTCCTGACCGCCGACCATATTGTTGTAAGCGATAATTACGCCGTTATCAGACGCCCTTGCCGCAAGCATCTCTTGCCTGAACCTTGCTTTGCCCATGTGATACGGAGAGGCGTTTATATTCACAACAACCTCCGCCCCTGCAATTGCCTGAATCCTTGCAGGACCTTCCGGATACCAGATGTCCTCGCATATGCCTATGCCGATTGTAATTCCGTTTAAGACTATATTTAACGGCGCTGCACCAGCCTGAAAATATCTCTCCTCGTCAAACACGCCGTAGTTCGGAAGGAACATCTTGTGGTAAACCCCTGCAATTTCGCCATCGTGGATTACAGCAGCGGCATTATAGATGTCTTCATAGATGTCTTCGGGGCTGTCAACAAAACCAACAATTGCAGTTATGCCCTTTGTCTTTGCGGCTATCTTTTTTAAAAATGCAGCATTGTCCTTTACAAACTGCGGTTTTAAAAGAAGGTCTTCCGGAGGATAGCCTGTAACTGCAAGTTCGGGAAATGCAATGAGGTCTATATCAAGTTCCTTTGCCTTGCTAATAAAGTCAAGTATCTTTTTAGTATTGCCAGAAAGGTCTCCGACTGTGGGATTTATCTGTGCCATTGCTATACGCAGGGTATCCATATTTTCAGCCTATCAAAAGGTGTTAAGGTTGTAAAGTATCAAAACAAGACTTCGTGCTTTACCCGAAAAATGCACTTGGTTTTTATTTTTCGGGGCAAACGCAAGGTTTGAGCCAAAGACAAGGAAAAGATGGCTGGACAAAACGGAGCATATTGTTTTAAGTATGTGAGTATTTGGACAGCCAGATTTGACGCAGTATTTGGCCAAAGATTGCGTTTGCCAAAAAATGCAACTGCATTTTTTGGGTTTACAAATTTTCTCCATTTGCTAGAATAGGTATTTATGAGCAATCTTAAAGAAGATCTGGACATACTTGACGCAAAACTGAATAAACTCAAGGTTGATTATGACCAGTATTTCATGAAGATTTTAAAGAAAGAGCCATTTCTACTCAGGGAAGAGATTGACCGCATTGTTTTAAGATACAGCAATCAGCCTATTCAAAATACTCTCTTACAGTTTCGTTACGGAACATTAACTGCGAAATATACATCTCTCAAGCATCACTGGGATAGGATATTGAGAATGATAGAAGAAGGGACTTATGAGAGGAATGCCCCGGTAAATAATAAACCTGCTGCACAAAAAAAACAGGTTATCCAGCCTGTTCAGCAAGAGGCGCCGACTGCGGCTATTCCCAATAATGATAAATTAGCAGCGCTGTATCAATACTACATTGAGAAAAGAAAGCAGACTAATGAATCTGTAAACGGACTGACATTTGATAAATTCGAAAAGGCATTGTCATCGCAGACTGAAAAGATTAAAACCGATTACAAGTGTAATGATGTTGAATACAAGGTAAGCGTCAAAGACGGAAAGACAAAGATAATCATAGCGCCTAAAAAGTAAAAACGCTGATTTTCAAATCAGCGTTTTTATTAGAACCAACACCATCAAACACCCTGCTTTAAAAAACAGGGCTGCGCACACTACGCAGGCTCAAAATACTCAAATATCTTGCCCTCGTAGTTTCTTAAAGTTACTTTCCCCTTTGCCTGCGAGATTAAATATGTCGGGCTAACCGGTATCTTTCCCCCGCCGCCCGGCGCATCAACAACAAATGTCGGAACAGCATAGCCTGTTGTGTGTCCCCTCAATTTTTCAATGATATTTATCCCGACAGACACAGGCGTTCTGAAATGGCCCGTGCCTACAGCCAAATCGCATTGATATATGTAATATGGCCTTACCCTGATGGACAAGAGTTTCTGCATCAGTCTTTTCATAATAGAGGGCTTATCATTTATGCCTTTTAATAAAACTGTCTGGCTGCCAAGGGGGATGCCTGCGTCGGCAAGCATACTACAGGCATTTTTTACATCGGGTGTTATTTCTTTAGGATGAGAAAAATGTACGCTCATATAAACAGGGTGATATTTTTTGAGCATATTGACAAGTTCCTCATCCACCCTCATTGGAAGCGTAACAGGAACCCTTGTTCCAATCCTTATAATATCAATATGGGATATTGAACTGAGTTTTTTAAGATAATATTCAAGATGCTCTGTCTTGAGCATTAAAGGGTCTCCGCCTGATATAAGAATATCCCTTATGCTGCGCTTTGACTTTATATATTTAAATGCCTCTTCAAACCTTTCAATAGACATCGGAGGCTGTTCATCACCAACCATCCTCCGTCTTGTGCAGTAACGGCAGTACATTGCGCATGAATCAGTTACAAGGAGCAAAGCCCTGTCAGGATAACGATGCACAAGCCCTGACACAGGCGAATGATTATCCTCGCCGCATGGGTCAATCAAATCGCAGTTTTCTATGCTGAACTCGTTAATCCGCGGGACAGATTGTTTTCTTATTGGACAGTCCGGGTCTGTCTTGTCTATGAGTGAAAAGAAATAAGGCGTGATTGCCATTGCGAGTCTGCCGCCTGACCTTTTTATGCCTTCTTCTTCTTCAGGGGTTAATGATAAGAGGGATTTAATTTCATCCAGAGTTGTGATTCGGTTTTTAACCTGCCATTTCCAATCATTCCAGTGCGGCAGGTCTGCATCTTCTTGCTCGTTCGGGGCTATTATCAGACCCCCGATAAAAGCACTCGAGGGCAGGTTTCTGGCAAGATTACTGCTTGGGGGTTCTGAACTCAGCGATGGTTCTATCATAATTTATCATCTCCTATGAAAGAATTGATTACACAGATTTTGAAAAATGATTACACTGATTTTAAAGCAAGTTTTAATCTGTGCAATCTGCTTTGTAATCTGTGTAATCAAACGTCTTTACCTGTTTTCTGTTTTAATCAGATTCATTTGAGGATTGCTTAATTCCTCAATTGCCTTTTCATATGCAATCTTGTATTTAAAACCTTTTTTAAGATACTTCCATATGCACTCAATCCTTTTTACATCATCTTCGCTGTATTCCCTGAATTCCTTTTCGCCTATTACGATTTTTTGAGGCGATATATAGCCCTTTTGTTCAAGGTAATAGAGTTTCTGTCTGGGTATATCAATGAGTTTTAATAGTTCTGGGGTTTTTATGCCCATTGCAGCCTCTTTTAGCCGTGAACTGTTGCTTTTATTTATAATACCTTGATTTAATTGCATGTATAAATTTAAACTTAATTTTAAAATTAGTTTAAGTATAACATTATTTTTAAACTTGTCAAGCAAAAACTTTCCAAATTTTTAAAAATTTTGTATTGACTTATAATGGGTTAGTGTGTTTTAAATTTTTCTGCTCCAAATGAAAATCAACATCCTAAAACATATCCTTTTTTTATTTACCATTATCCTTGCGTCCTGCGCAAAGACTATACCAAGCAACGCGCTTTCCCCTGAAAACATAAAGGTTTTAATATTTAAGGATTTAAAAGAGGTAACAATAGATGGTATTGATGATATAACCTCTGCTGAAAAACTAACCGCAAAAAACACCTCCATATTAGTTACAACAAATGACTTAAAGATAAATTCTCAGCCAATAAGATTTTCCTCTCAAAATGGAATTTTATATGTAAACAACCGCCCGTTCAGAGGAGAGATTGAGATAACAAGAAATGAAAAAGGTCTCCTTGTCATAAATAACCTTGATATTGAAATCTATCTTGTCGGGCTTATAAACCATGAAATATCATCAAAATGGAATGTAGAGGCTGTAAAGGCGCAGGCAGTTATTGCAAGGACATATGCGCTGCATCAGAAGAAAAAGAATGCAGGCAATCTCTACCACCTTGAAGGCACTGTCATTGGGCAG
This sequence comes from Deltaproteobacteria bacterium, assembly GCA_016234925.1. Taxonomy (GTDB): domain Bacteria; phylum Desulfobacterota; class GWC2-55-46; order UBA9637; family GWC2-42-11; genus JACRNI01. The sequence continues at coordinate 48,380 of JACRNI010000033.1, forward strand.
GTCTATTCAGGAAGCATAACAGAAGATGAGGCGGCGTTAGAGGCTGTAAAACAAACAATGGGCGAGGTCTTGACATATAATAGCGAATTGGCGCTTGCAGTCTATCATTCCAATGCAGGTGGTTATACAGAGGCGTCAAAAAATGTATGGGCAAAAGACTATCCATATTTGAGAACAGTTGAAAGCCCGTATGATATATTATCCCCAAACTTTGAATGGGGCATGTCTATTGCGCCTATTGACCTTTTCAATGCCTTAAATAATACGGGCTATAAAACAGGCGAGATAGAACAAATAATCCCCCTTGAAAAAACATCCACAGGCAGGATAACAAAAATAAGAATAATCCATAAAAATGGAAAACTTGAAATAACAGGAGAGGATTTGAGAAAGGTTCTCGGCTACGACAAACTAAAAAGCACAAGGTTTGAGATAAAACCTGTTTTAGAAGACGGGGCTGTTAAATTATTTGTATTTTCAGGCAAGGGTTCCGGACACGGCGTTGGGCTTTCCCAATGGGGCGCTAAAGGCATGGCAGAAAACGGATATACATACAAAGAGATTTTGAAACATTATTATAAGGGTATAGAAATTACTAAAATCTACTAATGAAATTATCAGAATTTGACTACAACCTTCCCAAAGATTTGATTGCCCAGTTTCCTGCTGATAAAAGGGATGAATCAAGGCTGATGGTTCTCTCACGGACTACAGGGACAATAGAGCATAAAAGGTTCTTTGAAATAACAGAATATCTAAAAAACGGTGATGTCCTTGTTTTAAATGATACCCGTGTCATCCCTGCAAGACTTTATGGGAAAAAATCTACTAGCGGAGAAGTAGAGGTTTTTTTATTAAATGTAGCCGCAGGCTTTAGCCTGCGAGAATCTACAAGGCAAGTATGGAAATGTCTTATAGGTAATTCAAAGGGCATAAAACCTGAAAGTGAAATTCATTTTGAACATGGTCTAAATGCAAAGGTTATTAAAAAAAACGCGGATGAAAGTTGGCTTATAGAATTATCAGTAGGACAGGCGTCTCGCTTGTCAGTAATAGAGGCAATAGATAAAATCGGCATAATGCCTCTGCCTCCGTATATAAAAAGGGGCAAAGGGAATAATCCCCTAATCTCCCCCGCCCATCATTCGGATGGGCACCCGCCCTCTTTAGGAAAGAGGGGAACCCCTTTTCTTCCCCCTTTAGTAAAGGGGGACATAGGGGGATTAAATGCACTTGACAGAGAACGATACCAGACAGTATTTGCAAAAAAAGAAGGCGCTGTTGCCGCGCCGACAGCAGGACTGCACTTTACAAACGAACTGCTTGCAAACATAAAATCCATTGGAGTTGAAATCCAATATATAACCCTGCACACAGGCTGGGGCACATTCAAGCCTGTCAAAGTTGATGATATAACAAAACACAAGATGCCTAAAGAGTATTATGAGATTTCCAATAAAGTTTTTGAGTCAATAAAAAATGCAAAAAAAGAAAACAGGAGAATCATTGCAGTCGGCACAACAGCAACAAGAACCCTTGAGACATGCGTAAAAAATGGCTGGGACAACCCGATTTTAGAAGGCTGCACAGATTTATTTGTATATCCGGGTTTTAACTTCAAGGTGGTTGATGCAATCGTTACAAACTTCCATTTGCCAAAATCAACGCTTTTGATGTTAGTCTCTGCCTTTGCAGGCAGGGACTTTATTATGAAGGCATACAAAACCGCAATTGAAAATAACTACAGATTTTTCAGTTACGGCGATGCGATGCTCATTGTGTGAGGAAAGACGACAGGTTTCATCTGACAAGGCTTTCAATAAGTTTTTTCAGTGATTTCATCTCTTCATATATAATGCTCGCAACAAAAGCCCGCAGGGTGTTCAAATTGCCTTTATTTGATTTCTGCACTGCATCTATATATTCCGCCCGTCTTATCAGAGGAATAATCACAGGGCAGCAGCCGTTCTTCATAGTGATTATGCTCAACAAAAGCCTTCCTATCCTTCCGTTGCCATCTATAAAAGGATGAATCGACTCAAATTCAGCGTGCATGTCGCTTGCCCATTCAATGATGTGCTGGTTTCCTGCGCCGCTGTTCAAGTTTTCAATATGTCTTTTCATTAACCTGCTGACTTCTCTGTAATCCGGCGGAAGATAATCCGCTCCAGTAATGATAACATTCTTCTGCCTGTATCTGCCTGCATTCCCTGCATCTATCTGTTCAAAAAATAGTTTGTGCAGAAATAAAACATCATCTTCTGATATTGGTTTATCCAGCAACGAGTAGATATGGTCGTAAGCCTTTGCATGTCCAATAGCCTCATAATGCTCCTTTAAAGACTTCCCGCCTATTGTTATCCCATCCTCAATAACAACCTTTGTCTCCGACTCTGTAAGGGTATTTCCTTCTATTGCATTGGATGTATATGTAAGTCCAATGCGGTAATAATCCCTGAGTTGTTTGACAACATGGTCAGAAAACGGCCGATAGCCGTCAAGGGCGGATTTGAGGGAGGCGAGTTTTGAAAGGATGTCTTTGGTTTCTGTAGGCATATCAGACAAAAAGGGGAGGGAATAAATCCGTTTCCTTTTTATATGTCTTAATGGGAAGTAGAAAATTCAATTCTCTAAATAGATACTCAAGTTGCATGATGAGGTATGACAAGTGACTGCTTCCACCTTCTATTAAAGTTTTCAATTAAAGCCTCTACAATATTTTTATTAGAGTTTTTGTTAAGGATAATAGCGAAGGATTCTTTAGATCCCAAATCTTTAATGCTATGCCCCAAAATAACTACATGCTCAGATGAGACGGCATATCTATCATGTATATCTGTATAAGGATAGCTTTTAAACTCTATAGTTGGATGCTCTGTTTTAAAATCTTTTAATTCACGCAAGAATTGTTCTTTCTCTTTATCTCTTATATTTTCAATCTTAGTCAGTAACTTAACATCTTCTTTCCTTTTAAGATTACTCAAAATATCTAAAGTTCTTTCACTGCAATAAGGATCAACAATCCTTAACTCGCCATGGAGATTATCTAAAACATTTTTTGATAAAAGTCTTTTGCTTGTGTAATGTTTATCTGGTTCAAAATACAATACTTCTATGGAACCCCCTCTAACCTGAGAGGCTAAATAATCTTTTCCTGATTTCATAATCTCAAAACAGACTCTTCCATTTTCTTGATAAGGATGAATTTTGTCTCCCGCTCTGTTTAAGGAATTAGTAATGACTCTCTCATCAATACTGATTTCCTTTATATCCCTCATTATTGAGGCTATTTCCTCCGCAGATAGTCTTTTTATTCCTAATTTTTCCTTTACAACCCATAGAATCCATAGGCTTCTTTCGAAGGGCTTGTTATAACTATAAAAATCAGGAAAATCGGATATATCAACATCCCTGAATTTCTTTAAAAATTCTATTATGCTCTTATTTTGATCCGAAACCATCTTCAACATGCCCTTCCCCAGAATTAGTTAAATACCATGCTTTTAAATTATCTTTCTTCTCCTTTGCTTCCGCCATGTAGCCTTTCTCTATATTCTTAATTACTTTATAGTTTATGTTTCCTGGGATTGACTCCTTCGCTGTCCCAAAGCAAGATTCTAAGTCCTTTGCATTAAAAGAAGAAAACCCTTCATATTTTTCAAGGTAATAACCTATGACTAGAGTTTTTTGAATGTCACCTTTAGGTCTTTTTGAAATAATAAATTCTTTAACAGAAATTTTCTTTTTAACAGTTTCTGGTTTATCATTAAATAAGCTCTCCAACTGCAATATTCTTTTTTCATGTTCCTCCAATTTTTTCTTTATTTCAACAATTTCAGTATCAGACATTGCTATACCCTCCTTCTTCTTTAAGCATGCTTCTTCAGTTTCTTCTCTATGTGATTTAAAATCTTTTCAACCAAATTTACAGAGATACTATGATGTACATACTTTCCTTTCTTAATTTGTCTTATTTTGTTCTCCTCCCGAAGTTCCTTTAACCAAGGCAACAGAGAACCTGAAGGAATCCCAAGTTCGTTTAATAATTCATTATTCCCAGCATCATCAGTGGATGCAAACTCAGCCTCCTTTGCATACAATTTCCCTATAAGATACAACATGATTTGTTCCTTGCCATTCAACCTATCCTTATGAAGCACCTCTACCTTTCCATCCTTAGTTATGCGAATAAATTGCTTTGCCAAATTAAAATTTTTTTCCAGAGCATTGGAATAATCAACGGTCATTTCCTCAATTATTTTTTCTTTTAGGCTACCATCTTTCTTGGTGTCCATCCTTAACCTCCTCTTATAATAAGAGTAATATATATAATATAATAAATGTTAATGTCAAGTGTAATTTTAGTTTTGCTTAATATAGATGGTATGGCAATACAGTGATAACGAAAAAGAGGTTGGGTTTAAAATAGTATCACAATATTATAGTTATTATATTGGTTTTAAGTTGTTTTAAAAATTATGTTTAATTCATCATGATATGAATAGAGTAGAAAGTAACAAAATTTACAAATCGAGCACAAGATATTCCTTGCATAGCAACATGGAGCGCAAAAGAGGACAAAGAAACAACTCTTTTTCTTGTATTGCTAAATTTCAAATAATTATGTTATTGCATAGTCTCTATAAAAATTATGCCATTTGAACTTTTAAAAAAAGACCAATCAACCAATGCAAGGCTTGGGAGAATCACTACTCAGCACGGCGTAATAAATACCCCTGTTTTTATGCCTGTTGGGACTCAAGGCACTGTAAAGGCGATGCTGCCTGAGGAACTTAAAGATTTGGGTGTTGAGATTATATTAAGCAATACATATCACCTTTATTTAAGGCCGGGGCATGAGTTGATAAAAAAACTCGGTGGTCTGCATAAGTTTATGAATTGGGATAAACCTATCCTTACTGACAGCGGAGGGTATCAGGTTTTCAGCCATGCGAAAATAAGAAAAATCAAAGAAGAGGGTGTATATTTTCAGTCGCATGTTGACGGCTCAAGCCATTTTCTAAGCCCTGAAAATGCGATTGAGATTCAAGAGGCGCTTGGCAGCGATATAATAATGTGCCTTGATGAATGCACGCCGTATCCTTCAACATATGAGGACACAAAAAAATCAATGGAACTCACGCACAGATGGGCGAGGAGATGTAAGGAATATTGCGAATCGGTGAAACGGAGA